>JALONW010000369.1 GCA_025454725.1 Anaerolineae bacterium | reverse complement strand
GTCGCGGACGGAAACCGCGTCCTCGCCCGGCTCTAGCTGGATAAACGAAACGTCGCGGGGCATCAGCCTACGCTTACTTCAGCGCGGTCTGGCGGATGATGGCGCGGGCGTGTTCGAGCGCATCGGGGAGCTTGCTGGCGTCCTTGCCGCCCGCCTGCGCCATGTCTGGTCTGCCACCGCCGCCGCCGCCGACCACCGGCGCAATCTGCTTAATCAGGTCGCCCGCCTTTAGGCCGCGCTGGGGCAGGTCACCCGTCACGGCGACCAAAAGCTGCGGACGGTCGTCGATGACGCCGCCCAGCACCAGCGCACCGCCGGTCACTTTCGCCTTGAACCAGTCGGCCATTTCGCGCAGGATGTCCATCGGTACGCCGTCGATTTGGGCGACGACCGCCGGGACGCTGCCGAGCGTTTCGACCTTGCTAATCAGATTGTCAAACTTGACCTTCGCTAGTTCGCGCTGGAGCTTGGCGGTCTCCTTATGCGCCTGTGCCAACTCCGATTGGAGCGCGTGCAGCCGGTCGAGCGCTTCTTCGGGCTTCGCGCCAAGCTGGGAGGCGACATGGTTGAGCGCCGTCAGCCGCGACTGGATATAAGCGATGGCTGCCCGCCCAGTCAGCGCCTCGACACGGCGGATGCCCGCGCCAGAAGCGCCTTCACTGGTCAGCACGAACGCGCCAATTTCGCCGGTCTCATCGACATGCACGCCGCCGCACAGCTCAAGGCTGTAGCGGGTCTTGGCGTCACCAATGAGGACGGTTCGCACGGTGTCGGGGTATTTTTCGCCGAACAGCGCCATCGCGCCGTCGGCGCGTGCGTCGGCCAGCGGCTTGTACTCCCAGCGGATGTGATAATTGTGGGTGATGGCGTCGTTGACCTCGGTTTCGATGTGGCGCAGTTCCTCGTCGCTCATACGCCCCTCGTGCGAGAAGTCAAAACGCAGGCGGTCGGGTGCGACCAGTGACCCACGCTGCTCGACGTGTGTGCCGAGGTGATTCCGCAGTGCCGCATGGAGCAGGTGAGTGGCGGTGTGGTTGCGGATGATGTCACCGCGGCGCTGGTCATCGACCTCGGCGCTGGCCTCTGCACCAACTTTCGGCTGACCTTCTAACACTTCGCCCGTATGGACAATCAGGCCAGCGACCGGACGGCGGGTGTCGGTGACTTCAATCAGCCAACCGTCACCGCGAATCAAGCCGGTATCGCTGACCTGACCGCCGGACTCGGCGTAGAAGGGGGTCTCGCTCAGGACGATTTCCACCGCGTCGCCGGTGATGGCGCTCTCGACCGCGCCGCTTTCACCCAGCAGCGCGAGGACGGTCGTGCTGCGGATGGTGGTCGGGCCATACGGTGAATAGGTCACGCCGGTATAGGGGAGCTTATTTTCCTTTTTGAGGTCGGCCAGTAGCCCCGAATACGATTCGGCTGAGTCGATTTTGCCCATCGCCTTGCCGCCGCCGCTGACCAGCGAGTGCTGCTCCTCAGCCGCTGCGAAACCGGCGAGGTCAACCTGATAGCCGCGCTCTTCCACCACGTCTTTGATGACTTCCAGCGGCAGGCCGAGAGTCGCCTTGAGGTAGAAGGCCGGTTCACCGCCCAGCGTGCCGCCGTTGGGGAGCTGCGCCAGCAGGTCGGTCAACTCGTTCAGCCCTTGGTCGAGGGTGCGACGGAACATCACTTCTTCTTTGGTGATGGTGGCGCGAATCAGGTCGGCCTTGTCGTTCAGCTCGGTGTAGTGGCCGCCCATGTTGTCGATGACAGCTTGCGCAACCTCGCCCAAGAACGGGCGCTCGAAGCCAATCTTCTTGCCGAAACGGGCGGCGCGCCGAATCACCAGACGGCAGACCGCCTGCCGGTTTTTCGCGCCGGGGTTCACCCCGTCACAGATGAGGAAGACGGCGGCGCGCACGTGGTCGGCAATCACGCGGTAGGGGACGATGTTGGTGTCGCGCTCCTCGTCGGTGTGGCCGGTCAGCGCCTGTGTCGCCTGAATGATGGGCATGAACAGGTCGGTATCGTAGTTGTTGGTCTTGCCCTGCACGATGCTGACGATGCGCTCTAAGCCCATGCCGGTATCGACGCCGGTGGCGGGCAGCGGCTTATCATATTTGCCGGTGTGCGTGGGGTCAGACTGCTGACGGTTGTACTGCATGAACACGAGGTTCCAGATTTCAAGGAAGCGGTCATCTTCGGCCTGAAGCTGGCCAATGATGCTGTCTTCGCCCTGCGACGGGTCTTTATCCCAGTGGATTTCGCTGGTCGGGCCACACGGGCCGGTATCGGCCATCTGCCAGAAATTAGTTTTCGGCCCCATGCGCGCCACGCGTTTGGGGTCTACGCCGACCTCCTCGACCCAAATTTTGTAGGCCTCGTCGTCGTTCTCGTAGACGGTGAAGACCAGCCGGTCAGTCGGCAGGCCGCAGGCTTGCGTCAGGAATTGGTAGGCATACTTGATGGCGTCGCGCTTGAAGTAGTCGCCGAAACTGAAGTTGCCCAGCATCTCGAAAAAGGTATGGTGGCGCGGCGACGGCCCGACGTTTTCGAGGTCGTTGTGTTTGCCGCTGACGCGCATCGACTTCTGGGAGGTGGTGGCGCGCTTGTAGTCGCGCTTGTCGAGGCCGAGGAACACGTCCTTAAACTGTACCATCCCAGAGTTGGCAAACAGCAGGGTAGGGTCGTTGCCCGGCACGAGCGAGGACGACGCGACCTGCTTATGGCCGTGTTCTTCAAAAAATTCGAGGAACGACTGTCGAACCTCGGTGCTGGTCATCGGTTTTATGGACATGGTTTAGACAGTTCCCGCCGTAGGTGATAAAACGTCTTGGTATCCTGCCCATTATAGGGGTTGGGCAGGGGACGCGACAAGATAACCCTCAGTATTTGGCGGGGTAGGCACAATCTCGCCCACTTTTCCCATCAAAACGAGGACAAGTTCACCTCATACTGCGATAGAAAAACCCCTCTCCAAGAATGAAGAGGGGTTGAGCGAGGTTGTTTGACCTGTACCGACTGTCTGGTCGATTACATATCCTTGAGCAAGGGGGCGCAGCACAAGACCAACTGCTTGGCAGCGCGCACCTCATCGAGACGGCTGACCGGCGTGACGTGTGGGGCGCTGAGGAGCAGTTCGGGGTTCTCGTGCGCTTCCGCTGCAATCTTCTTCATCACGTCGATGAAGTTGTCGAGGGTTTCTTTGGTCTCGGTCTCGGTCGGCTCGATGAGCAGCGCTTCCGGCACAATCAGCGGGAAGTAGTTGGTCGGCGGGTGGATGCCGTAGTCCATCAGGCGCTTGCTGATGTCCAGCGCGTGAACCTTCTCGACACCCTCGAAGTGGCCTTCCAGCACGAACTCGTGGCCACAGTAGCGGTCATACGGGATGTGATAGGTGTCGCTCAGGCGGGCGCGGATGTAGTTGGCATTCAGCACAGCGTGACGCGAGACTTCGTTCAGCCCCTTACCGCCATAGGCTGAAATATAGGCGAAAGTGCGCGTGAGCATCCCAAAGTTGCCGTGGAAGGCCTTCAGCCGACCGATGCTCTTTTCGGGGCGATAGAAACCGTACAGCGGGGCGTCGTCCTCGTCCTCAGCTTCCTCGACAATCTTGACATGAGGGGCGGGCAGGAACGGCACCAGTCGCGCCGCCACGCCGACCGCGCCGCTGCCGGGGCCGCCGCCGCCGTGTGGGGTGCTGAAGGTCTTGTGGAGGTTGAAGTGCATCACGTCGAAGCCGAGTTCACCGGGCTTGACGATGCCCATCAGCGCGTTCATGTTCGCGCCGTCCATGTACATTAGGCCGCCCGCGTCATGGACCAGCTTGATAATCTCCAAAATGCCGCGCTCAAACAGGCCAAGCGTGCTGGGGACGGTAATCATCATGCCCGCGATGTTGCCGCGCTCTGGGCCTTCGCACACGGCGCGCAGCGCCGCGAGGTCAACATCGCCGTTCGTGTCCGACGGCAGTTCGATCACGGTCAGACCGGCCATCGTGACGGTGGCCGGGTTCGTCCCGTGCGCGCTGTTGGGGACGAGAATTTTGGTGCGCTGCGGCTCGCCCCGGTCGATGTGGTAGTTGCGGATCATCAAGATACCGGCAAATTCACCGTGCGCGCCAGCGGCGGGGTGCAGGCTGACATCAGCGAAGCCGCTGACCTCGGCCAGCCACTGCTGCACCTGATACATGACCGCCAGCGCACCCTGTGCGCCGTCTGCATCGGTCAGCGGGTGGAGGTTGGCGAATCCGCTGTAGCGGGCGACATCCTCGTTGATCTTGGGGTTGTACTTCATCGT
>JALONW010000044.1 GCA_025454725.1 Anaerolineae bacterium | reverse complement strand
CAATCTGATTAATCTGCCGGTAAAAATCCATTAAGTAGGTCAGGTCGATGGCGAACAGGCGCTCGACCACGCTGGGCGTGATGGGCGTAGAGACACTGCCCAGCCCCGTGATGACCTGCGCGAGCAGGATCACCACGAGATAGGCTTCATTACTGCGGACGCGGGGGTCGCGCAGGGGGTTGATCTCGTCCATGACCGTGGCGAGGCGCATCGTCCCCTCGCGGTGGACGACGCCCTGCTCGTCGATGTAGCCCCTCGGCAGGACGAACGAATATTCCGTTGCGACCATATCCCCCTACACTTCCCCTGCTGTACGCACTTGCCGACCGCACCTACAGCGTGCGGCGGATGCCCTCATGCACAATCACGACTTCTTCGATGCCGACGGCGCTGGAGTCCGCCTGCACGCTGGGGCCGCTGATTTTCGACGGCCACGCGGCGTCGAAGTCCCACTGCGCGACTGCTGCACCGGCTTGGTCATACATGACGATGGAACCGCCTGCGCGGGCGCTGGCGACCTGCCCATCGACCACCATTTGACGCCACGTCCAGAAGTCCATGTTGCCGGTGATGCCACGCTTGAGCGTGATGTCACCCCACTTCAAGCGACCCGGAATCTTACGGACGGCTTCGCGGTCGCCGCTGCCGACAATCTTATGCTCGGTGACTTCGCTCTCGGAACCCAACCCACTGCACTCTGTGAAATACCCAGAGACCTTACCCTCGATTTTGACTTCAAAATTAAAACTTACAAGGGGGTCGCCGGTCATGGCATCCATAGCCATTGTTTATCCTCCTTTGCGCTGCTTAGGCGTTAACGTGATCAGGAACTAGGGCCAGCCCACTGGCTGACGCGGAAAATGACGAACTCTGCCGGTTTGACCGGGCAAAGGCCGATTTCTGTAATCAACATACCGAGGTCACGCTGCTCCGGCGGATTGGTCTCCGCGTCGCACTTGACGTAGAACGCCTCGGCGGGGCTGTTACCGAACAGCGCACCCGTGCGCCAGATGACCGTCAGGTAGGCCGTGATGTCGCGGCGGATGCGGCCCCACAGCGCGGGGTCGTTCGGCTCGAACACCACCCACTGCGTCGCACGCTCGATGGACTCTTCGAGCATGTTGAACAGGCGGCGGACGTTGATGTAGCGCCACGACGCATCGCTGCTCAGGGTGCGCGCACCCCAAACGCGGATGCCGCGACCGGGGAACGAACGGATGCAGTTCACGCCGATGGGGTTGAGCAGGTCCTGCTCGCCCTTCGTCACCTGTACCTGAAGGCCCAGCGCCGTGCGGACGATTTCATTACCGGGAGCCTTGTGGACGCCGCGGGTGTTATCGACGCGGGCGTAGATGCCAGCCATGTGACCGCTGGGCGGAACGAGGCGTGTGCGCCCGCCGCCGCTGGCAGTGTCGGCAATTTCGACCCACGGGTAATACAGCGCGGCACGGGTCGTGTCGTAGTTGACCTGCATACGCCATTCCTTGACCTCTTGCGGCATCAAGTTGGGCGGCGCGTCGAGGATGGCGAAGCAGTAGCGCACCAGCTCGCAGTAGTCAATCATGGCCTGCTGGACGGCCTGCACGCCCTTGGCGTCGATGTCGCCCTTCTGGAAGGCGGTCATCAGGTCCGGCGCGAGCAGCATGGTCACGTCGTCCAACGCCTCTAGGCCGCTGAGGCCGGTGCGCTGGGTGACATCACCACGGTAATCGTTGAGGGTGATGGCCTTTTCCTTGACCGAGCCGCCGGTGAGCGCATACACGCCCGCCGCAGGCACGAGGTCAGCCTTGCCCAACAGCACTGCCGTCAGCACTTCCGACTTGGTTTCCAGCACGGTCAGGACGTTGTTGTCGCCCTTACCGGTGGTCAGGTCGTTGTACTGTTCCTTGACCGCTCCGCCGACCTTGATGGTCAGGCTGAAGGTGGTCGGCGCGAGCTTCTTGGCGTCGGCTTCGCCTTCGGCCTTGGGGGTCTTGATTTCAACTTCGACGTTGTTGCCGACCGTGCCGTAGTTCTTGGCGACCAGCTCCAACAGTTTCCCAGCCTTGGCATCCCCGTCAGCGTTGACCGTGACCTTCGCGGCGGTCGCCGAGTCGGGGTCGGCTGCACCCAGCGTCTTGACGCTGATGATGTAGCAAATCGAGCCGCCGTTGGCGAAGTAACCGTACACCGAATCGGGGGTGTAGGCGTCTTTGAGGAACCCGCCGAACTTCTGGACATACTGTGACCAGTTGGTCACGAGGGTCGGCTTACCGATGACGGAGACCTTCTCGCCGTTGCGGATGTCCTCCGCCTTCTCGGTGTAGCCGATGAACGCTGCGACCGCCGTACCGACTGACTCAATCGGTTTTGTACCGCGGTCCACTTCCTCCATATAAACGCCGGGGGAAAGATAGTTGGGCATGTAGTCGCCTCCTCAATGCCCCAATTACGGGATGAATTTAATGCCTTAACGAAGTTGTCGTGCGACTGTTTATGATGTTGCGTCTCCCTCCTTGGGGGGTTCGACCTTCCCTCCCCGACTTTTAGTTTTGTGCTTGATTTCACCGCTGGGGGCATCTAACACCCCTTGTTCGGGTTCGCCCGACTGTCCAACCCGGAACGTCGCTTCCAGCACCAATGGGCTGTCTTCGATGACGTTCGGGTCGAATTCCACGGTCGCCGTCACCAAGAAACCGAGGCGCATCTGGTTGTCCAGCACGCTCCACAGCTCAATTAGGTTATAGCGCTCGTTGGGGGGGCTAAAATCCGCCGTGACCAGCGGGATATCAACAGTGGAGTAGCGCAGCGCACCTTCGGTGCGACCGCGGGCGAGGGAGGGCGTGCGCTTGAAGACCGTGAACGCCCGCCATAACAAGCGGTGCTCATCTTCAATCTTACGCGCCCATGCCGTGACCAGATACGTAAGGTCTATGCGGCGGGGGGGGCGGCTGATGCGTGCCGTCGTGCCGTTGCGCGAAACTTCCCGCTCGACATGGCGCAAACGAACGTTCTCGCGCATATCGAAACAGAAGCAGTTGAGCGTCGGGCGGCTGAGACGGGCAGACCACTCGCGGTTGGGCATCTCGAATGAGATATCAATGTCCCCGCCGAGGTTGCCGCCTTCCTTGACCAGCCGTTCAAAGCTCTTATCGAGGTCTTCAAGCATCGAGTAACCGTCCCATCTTCTGGTGTTCACGCCGCACGGCATTATGGATGTGCGCCGGGGTAATCACCCGGCCATCGGCAGCAGCGAAGTAGGCCGCCGCGATGGAAGCGTTGCGGATGTTGCCGCCCGCCAGCCGGTACTGCTCGGCGATGTCTGACCAATCCACCTCCGACGAGACCGGCGCTTTGGCCGGGAAATGCACCTGCCAGATTCGGCGGCGATATTCTGGCGTCGGGAAGGGAAAGTCAATCAAGAAATCGAGGCGGCGCGTAAAAGCGTCGTCGATGTTTTGTCGGAAATTGGTGGCGAGGATGACCACGCCGTCGTACTGCTCGACGCGCTGGAGCAGATACGCCACTTCAATATTGGCGTAGCGGTCGCGGGCATCCTTGACCTCCGAGCGCTTACCGAACAGCGCGTCGGCCTCGTCGAAGAACAAAATCGCGTTGCCGGACTGCGCCTCATTGAAAATGGTATTCAGGTTTTTCTCGGTCTCGCCGATGTACTTACTGACCACGGCAGAAAGTTCAATCTTGTAGAGGGTCAGGCCAAGCTCGCGCCCGATAACCTCAGCGGCCAGTGTCTTGCCGGTGCCGCTTTCGCCCGCAAACAGCACGCTGACACCCCGACCACTGCGCCCGCCGCCAAAGCCCCATACGTCATCGACGAGGTGGCGGAATTTCATACGCTCGACCAGTTCTCGGAGTTGGGTAACCGGGTCGGGCGGCAGGATGAGGACATCCCACGTCGCTTTGGGGATGATGTGCTGCGCCAGCGGCCCCAGCTTGAGCGCGGCGTGTGCCTGCGCCCCAGCGAATAGGTCGGCGCGGGTGGGTGATTCGCCGCGTGATAGGGCGCGGTCAGCAGCAGACTGCACGGCGCGCAGCGTCTGGGCTTGTGTGAAGCGAAATTTAACCGCCAGCTCGTCAAGGTCAGCCGATGACACCTGCGCGCTGACCGCCTCGCAGAAGCGCTCCCAAGAGGCGCGCCGGGCGTCGTAAGTGGGCAGGCTGAATGCCACGCGCAGCATCGGGCGGCGGCGGTGCAAATCCGACGGCTCCCAATCTTCTTCGCCGCGCAAAAAGACCGGCAGCGGGTAGTCCAGCAGCGCGCCCCACAGCGCGGTCAGCAGCGGCAGATAATCGGCATGCAGCAGGCTGTCCCACGGCTCGAAGAACAGCGCTGAACCGGTCAGCAGACCTTCACGCACAATGAGGCGCACCGTTTGGTTATACGGTTGGTTGAGCGCGGCCAATTCATCGAGGTCAATTCGCAGCAGTGAAATTTGATGTTCGTAACACAGCGCGGCGGCAGCGTCGAGCTGCCCCCATTCGCCCGCGCCGCGCAAATAGACCAGCGGCGACTGACGGAAAATGGCGCGCACGCCGTCGAGGTCGGTTTCAGGTGGGGTGAGCGACGCGCTGACCGGCTTCAGCACCCGGCTGATGCGCTCATCGACCGCCCCAGCGCCCAGCACGTAAGCCAAGACACGTCGGTCTACCCGCACAATCCGCGAGAGGTGGGTGGCGTTGGCACGGGCGGGGTCGGCTTGCAGCTCTAAGAGGTGGTGCTTGACCAGCGGCGCATTGACCGACAGGCGCTCCCACACCTCAAAACGTCCGGCAGAATCGGTGCCGAGCAGGTTCATGGCAAGGTTGACGGTCGGGTAGCGCAGGCTGACATCATCTTGCAAGTAGCCATAGATGCGCTCATAGCGGCGGTCGAGGTCGGGGGCCAGCGCCAGCAGGAAAATATACTGTTCTAGTACCGAAAGGCTAAAGGCGTCAAACAGGTCGCCCAGCGGGTGACCGACCAGCATCGGCAGCAGCGGCTCAAGCTGGTCGAAATGGGCATCCGTCCCCGGCCAAAGCCCCGGCACACTCCCGGCGTCGAGGTGTCTTTGCACCTCGTCGGGCGTGATAACCAATCCTCGAAGCGCATCCGTGGGGTCGTGGTCGGCGGCTTCCGCACGCATGACCGCACCGTGGATGAGCTGCTCCAAGTGGGTATAGGCATCCATTAAGACTTGAAGCAGGGAGTCCCCCATCTGCCAAGTACCTTCTTATTCCCTGACCGTGTGGGTGTGTCATGTGGCGGGTTCATCTGCCACTTTATTACACTTCAAAAGAGACTATAACATACTTTGCAAATTTTGGCGACATTTAGGTATGACTAAAAATGCGACAGATAAAAGTATGGTGGGGTACGCCCCCTTCTCTACCTCATCCAGTGCTATAATTCTGTGCATAATCGCATGACCGAATTTAAGGAAGCAGGGTAGTAACCAATGATGAGCGATATGCGCGCCCGACACGACACACCTCGCCGCTGGTGGGTGGTTTTGGCGCTGGGACTGGTGGGAATACTGGCGGCCTGCCAGAGCGCTGCCCCGACCCCGCCGCCCGACGACGGCACACTCACGCGCCCCGACCTCGTTGGCCTCATCGAATGGGACGGTTCGTCCGACGCGGTGGTTTTTCGCGCCGAACAAGTGACAACCACGCCAGATGGCTTCTTCTCGCTGGGTGCGGTGGCCGACTGCACGCTCTATGGGGATAACCGCTTGGTCTATCTGCTGCCCGGTGAGGGTGAATCAATGGTGGTGGCGGTCGATACGGTCAGCAGCGAGGCCGTCCGCACCTTCATCGAGGACCTGACGCTCAATGCGCAGTTGTTCAGCCAATCGGCGGGTTTCGATGCCCTACCGGCTGAGGAGCGCCCCAGCAGCTATGAGCGCGTGGAGGTCAACATCAACGACCAAACCCACCGTTTCGACTCGGTGGGCGGTTGGGCAGCGGGTTATTACGCGGGGCTGGTGCGGCGCTGTACCGAGATAGCCGCCGCCCCCGCCGAGTTCGCACCCGACGGCGGTGCATGGGTCACGGTGCGCGAAGTCACGTATAACCCCGACCAGCCCGCCGTGCTGTGGAGCGCCGACAACGGCATCGACCTCGGCGCGCTGGGGACTGAGCGCCAGTGGGTGACGGGTGAGGCTGCGCTGGCGCTGTGGGATGTGCTGTGGACGGCTGTCCGCCCTGACCTGCAAATCCAGCAGGGCGAACGCACCTTCCAAGCGGTGATGCAGGTCCCCGGCATTACCCGCGACGCGCCCGCCGCACCCTAAGCGAGGGTTTTAGACCGCCCGCGCAAAGATGACCATCCGGGCGCAGCCGTCGGCATAGTCGCTGTAGTCAAGGCCGCCGTAGACCTCCTCGACCTCGAAACCGGCAGCGGCCAAGAGCAGGCGCATCTCGCTGTAGAAGTAGTAGTACAGCGTCAGCGGGGCAAAGGTGCGCTTGAGCGTGCCATCGCCGGTAATTTCGTCGTAAATCCACGTCACCCGCAGGATTTGGGCGGTGCGGTCGAGCATACTGACCGACTGCTGCATGACAAGGTGGCCGGTTTCTGGCTCCAAGAAGGTGCGCTCAAAAATCAGCGCGTCGGTGTCCTCTGTCCCATACACGTCGCCTGCGTTGGGCAGGTCGAGAACAAGCAGGCCGCCGTCCTTCGTCCAGCGCCGTAGATTCCGCAGTACGGCCAGTTGGTCTTCCTGTGAGTGAAAGTGCATCATGCCGTTATAGGGGACGATGGTCAGGCCGTAGTGGTTCTGGGGCAGTGCGTTATCTTTCCGCACGTCGCCCTGATACAGCTTGACTTTCTTCCGCAGTTTCGGCTCCCGGTCGAGGACAGCCTCCGCCCGCTCCAACATGGCTGGTTCGATGTCGATGCCGTCGATGGTGTGGCCCGCCCGTGCCAGCGGGAAGACCTCGCGCCCCGTCCCACACGCGATGTCGAGGATGGGGCCGGGGTTTTCTTCTGCCAGCTCAAGGTAGAACGGGATATCGTCGTCCTTGTCGGTGTTTTCGGCGTCGTAGTAGCGGGCAATCTGCGCGTAAAAAGTCATGGGGTTGGGCTGCCTTTGGGGTCAGTCGGACGTTATAACCCCCATTATGCGCCAGCGCCGGACAGGACTCAAGCGCGGCGGGTGGCAGCCAGCTCCCCCACCCAATACCCCCAATAATCAACGGTTTGCCGCACCGTTCGGAAATCCCGCCGCAGCCTTCCCCTATAATGGGCAAGCCATCAACACAACGAAAGGGGTTTCCACCATGACGATGGATGACAAAGCATACAAACAGGCCGTCCAGCAGCGGATGAAGGGCATTCCCGGTGTCGCGGAAGTCTTTCAGCTCATCAAGGACGGTGCGCCACGACATGAAGTCGATGCACGGGTGGATTCCCTGATACAGGCACACAGCGACGCCAGCCCAAACGTCATTGAGTACAACCCGAAGGCCGCCTCGTACACGGTGTTTGGGCGCGGCCTGATTGACGTAAACGCGATTGAGGACATGGACACCATCATGCGGCTGCCGTTCGTCAAGGACGGCGCGCTGATGCCAGACGCCCACCGCACCGCCGAGGGGCATACCCCGGTCGGGTCGGTCGTCCGCACCCAGCCCAACATCATCGTGCCGGACATCGTGAGCGCCGACATCGCCTGCTCGGTGACGATTACCGTGTTTAGCGCCGACTGGGACGAGAAGCTGCGCCCCAAGCTGGAGGAACTGCTGAGAACCAAGATGTTCTTCGGCGCGTCCAGCAACCCCGACCCGGTGGGCAAGACCCGCCCGTTTTACAGTGCCTTCCCAGAGCTGAAATCACACGTCGGCCAGCACATTGAGCAGCGGCTGCGTGCTATGGCGGTCAGCCAGTTTGGGACATCTGGCGACGGCAACCACTTCGGGGAGTTCGGCCTGACCAACAAGGGCAAGCTAGCCTTCCTGACGCACTATGGCTCACGCGGGGTCGGCGCGCTCATCCATGAGGAGTTCGACGCTTGGGCCAAGCGCAAGGTGGCGACGCCTAACGGCGCAAATACTTACCTCGATACGACCACACCAGAGGGGGCGGACTACGCGGCGCTGCTGCACTGGACGGGCGAGTTCACTTATGACTCGCACGAGTGGTTAAGCGGCGTGATGGGGGCGGCGATTGGCACGTCGCGCCAGAACCTGATTCACAGCCGCCACAACTTTGCGTGGCTGGACGAGAAGACCGGCGGCTGGATTCACCGCAAAGGCGCGACGCCGGTCGCACGCGGCCAAGAGGGCGTCATCCCAGCCACCATGGGTCATAAGACCAAGATGGTGCAAGGCTTGGGCAACCCGTCCTCGCTCAACAGCACCTCGCACGGCAGTGGGCGCATCTTCAGCCGCAGCAAGGCCATCAAGGAATTTGGCAGCTCGACCAAAGAATACGTCGCCAAGACCTTCGGAATCACGCTCATCGGCGCGGACGCCGACGAAGACCCCCGCGCCTACAAGTCCATCGACGAGGTGATGGCCGCCCAGCGCGAATGTGCCACCGTCGTGGGTGAGTTCACGCCCAAGGTCGTCCGCATGGCCGACCCGCGCCCCAGTTGGCAGTCGTTCAAGAAGAAGAAGTAACAAACAGGGCGACCCGTCGGAGGTCGCCCTGTTTGTCCCCGACTAACTCGTTACCGCGCCTCACCCGCCCCCACCCGGTAGCGCACGAACAACACCCCGTTGGCGTAGACCTTGGTGTCGAGCATGGTCAGCAGGGTGGTCTGGTCGAGGCCGCTGAACAGCGGCAGGCCGCGCCCGAACACCACCGGGTTAATTTTGACGATGACCTCATCAACCAAACCCGCCGACATCAATGCACCGGCCAACACCCCGCCGCCGCACAGATAAATTGCGCCGCCCGGATGTGCTTTGAGCCGCCGCGTGAAGCTGGCCGCCTCCTCGCGGATGACTTGAAGCTGGGGGTGGGCGCTGTCGGCCATCTGGCTGGAAAACACGATTTGCTGCATGTGTGCATAGGTCGGGGACGGCTGGCCCGGCTGGACGCCATACTCGTAACCCTTCTCATAGGTGCGCCGCCCCATCAGCACGGTATCGTAAGCCCGCAAGCTGTCGAGGTAGTCGGTGATGTGGTGGCCGGTGGCTAAAAATCCGTCAACGCCGCCGTCCTCGTGGGCGATGAACTGGTCAAGCGTGGTGGCGATGTAATAGGTCAATTTGCGCGCTGTCATGGGGAGAATGCCTTTCGTGAATCGCGGTCATTTCCCCACTCTACGCCCAAGTGTGCCGCCCGTCTTGCAAAAAATTTAACCCCCGTCATCATCCGCGAGATTGCTGTGATGGTCGCGGCTCTGCGGCTGATAGGAGGTCGGCGTCAGGCCAGAGAAAGCGCGAAACTCGCGGGTGAAGTGGGCTTGGTCGGAGTAGCCCGCCGCCAGCGCGACCTCGGCGAGGCCGTGGCACGCGCCAGCGGCCATCAGGCGCGCCGCGTGCTGAAAGCGCTGCACCCGGCTGTACAGTTTCGGTGTCAGCCCAACCTCTTCGCGGAATACGTCGATGAAGCGCGTCGGGCTGAGGGCGATGCAGCGTTCAATTTGGGCGATGGCGGGCGCAGACGGCGCAGTGGTCAGCATATTCAGCGCATAACCGACCGCCCGGTGCGCGGGTTCTGCCCGGCTGAGGCGTGACAGCAGCGCCGCCTCCACACAGGCGAAGCGCTCGGCAGGAGTCCGCGCCTCGCACAGCGAGTCGGCCAAGCGCTCGGCCTCGGCACGCCCCCACAACAATTCCAGCGGCACATGTTGGTTGTGCAGCGCGCTGGCTGGCACGCCGAAAAATGCCCGTGCGCCCCCCGGCTTAAACCAGACCGACATCGGGGAGGTGGTGTGCGCGGTATCGACCCAGAAATGCCGCGAGCGCGCGCCAGCGACGAAGGCCCCGGCCAAGGACTGCGGCTGACCACCCTCCGCATCGGTGATGACCATCGGCGCGCCGGACAGGTCGATGTTCAGCTCCATCATGCCAAACGGCAGGATGCGCTCGCGGCGGTGCGGCGGCGCATACCCCTCCCAGCACCACAACAGTTGGACAGCCGTGGACAGGAGGGGGGACGGGCGCTGTATGAGAAGAGACATCGGTGTTGTCACCTAATTTTAGGGCTGGAGTCTCGGCTTGGGGCAAAAGATACAACCCCAGCGCCGATTGTCCTGTCTATTTTACCCCGAAGTCGGAGAGCGCCTCCTCGCTTATCACTCTCTCATGTCCATTTCAAACGGAAAGATGTGTACAGGGCGCGGTTTATGGCTATACTGTCAGGCTAGAGTCCAACCTTTGAGCGTGATTTTATCGAAAGGACAGGTGACGCTGTGCTGCTGTTGATTGGGCTGCCTGCGGCGTTGGCTGGGCTGATGCTGCTGCCCGGTGGCCGTTCCTCTGCCCTAAAGTACGTCCCTGCCGCTTTGTGCGCGGTCTTGTTTGCCGCGTTTGCGGGCTACCTCCCCGCGATTGAGGCCGCACCCATCACCGAGACGGTGGCGTGGGTTCCCGGCCTCGGCCTCGACCTTGTGGTTTACGCCGACGGACTGGCGCTGTTGTTCGCGCTGCTGATTACCGGTGTCGGCGCTGTCGTGTCGGTCTACGCCGCCGCCTATTTTGAGGAGGACGACGAACGTGGGCGCTTCCTCACCCTGCTGATGGCGTTTATGGCCGCCATGCTCGGCGTGGTGCTGGCCGGGAACGTCCTCATGCTGTTCTGTGCGTGGGAGCTGACTTCCATTACCAGCTTCTTCTTGATTGGGTTCAAGGGCGACAAATACGAGGACGCCCGCCGGTCAGCGCTGCGGGCGCTGGTTGTCACTGGCGCGGGCGGGCTGGCGCTGCTGGCCGGCCTCGTGCTGATGGGGACGGCGGCGGGGTCGTACACCCTGAGCGAGGTGTTGGCCACCGACTTAAGCGCGCATCCGTGGTACGCCGCCATCACCGTGCTGGTTTTAATCGGCGCGTTCACCAAGAGCGCTCAGGTCCCGTTCCACTTCTGGCTCCCCGGCGCGATGTCTGCCCCGTCGCCTGCCTCGGCCTACCTGCACGCGGCGACGATGGTCAAGGCAGGTGTATACCTACTGCTGCGGATGTACCCGACGCTGGGCAACACCGACTTGTGGACGACGCTTGTGCTTGGTGTCGGCTTGATTACGTTCGTGTGGGGCGCGTATGCGGCCAATCGCCAGCGCGACATGAAGGGTCTGCTGGCCTACACGACCGTGAGCGCTTTAGGGTCATTGGTGGCGCTGGCGGGTCTGCCCGACAGCCTCGGAATCAAAGGCGCGCTGCTGGGAATCCTCGCCCACGGCGCATACAAGGCGGCGCTGTTCCTCATCACCGGCGCGGTCGAGCACGCCACCGGCACCCGTGACCTCGACAAGCTGGGCGGCCTGCGCCACGCCATGCCCGGCGCGTTCATCGTCGCGCTCATTTCGGCGCTGTCGATGGCCGGTCTGCCGCCGCTGCTGGGATTCATCAGCAAGGACCTCTTACTAGAGGCCAGCTTCCCCGAACCGCTGGGGACGGTGCTGCCGTTCCTCGGCGCATTCGTCGGCAGCGCCTTGATGGTCTCGGCGGCGCTGACGGTGGTGTGGGATGCGTTCATCAAGCCCGCCCCCGTCAAGAGCCATGACCACAGCCACGCCAATGACGACCACGGCGACCACCTGCACACCGTCCCGCTGCTGTCGGCTGCGCCGGGCGTGCTGGCAGCCTTCACCCTGCTGATTCCGCTGGTCGGTCTGCCGCTGCTGCAACCGCTGACCAACGCTGCGCTGGGGCGTTCCAGCACGCTGTATTTGTTCCCGCCGCACCCCGAACCGCTGATTGTCAGCATCGCGGCACTGTTGGTCGGTGTCGTGCTGATGCGCTTCCGTGCATCGTGGGCGGGGTCATCGGCGCAACCTGTGACCATTTCGGGAAAACGGGCGAAAGCGGCGCGGCGCAGCATCGGCTTCCCGACTGCATCGGGCGTTTATGACCGGCTGATTGGTGGGGTGGACCGCACCGGCGACATCGCGCTCAAATTGCAATCGGGGCGCATCCGCTACTACCTCGTCATCATCCTCGGCGCGCTGTCGCTGCTGATTATGTACCTCGCGCCGGGAATCGGCACGGTGGACGCGCTGGCAAACGCCCGCGTGCAGCTCAACAGTTCGTCTGACATCCTCAAGCTGGCGCTGCTGGGTTTGGTTGTAGCCGGTACGTTCACGTCCATCATCGTCCGCAATCACTTGGTGGCGGTGCTGGCGCTGGGCGTGGCCGGTTATGCGCTGGGCGGGGTCTTCCTGCTGGAACCCGCGCCAGATGTCGCGCTGGTGCAGATTGTGGTCGAGACACTGGCGACGGTCGTGCTGATGCTGATGCTGGCGCGCATGGATACGGTCGATAAGACCCTGCGGACCAACGCCCAGCGCACCGTCTGGGACTCGACGGTTATCGGGCGCTGGCGCGACGCGGCCATTTCTATCGTCATCGGCGTGGCGATTGGCCTGCTGGCGCTCACGGTGGTAGTGCAGCGCCCAGAGCGTACCGCCGATGAGCCTATCTCAGTTTGGCATTTGGTCAACACATATCCGCAGATTAAGGTCACGGATGCGGTCGGCGCAATCGTCACCGACTTCCGTGGGACGGATACACTGCTGGAAATCGCCGTCTTCAGCGTCGCGGCGCTGGGCGTGTTCATGCTGCTGCGCGACCCCGCCCCCGATAAGTCCGACCCGATGGGGACAGTCGAAATCCAACAGGTGACGCTGAAGCACGATTCGACCCTCGAAAACCCGCTGACGGTGTTCATCGCGCGGCTGGTGATGGTCTTCGCTCTGATGATTGCCTTCTCACACTGGTTGTACGGCGGCGGCCAGCCCGGTGACGGCTTTACCGCTGGCGTGATTGCGGGGCTGGCGGTGGCGCTCAACTACGTCGTGCGCGGCTACGCCCGCACCCGGCGCGCCCTGCCGTGGGTCAAGCCGCGCCGCTTCCTGATGGGCGGCCTCATCCTCGCGCTGGGCAACGCGGTCATCTACGCGCCGCTGCTGGGCAGGCCGTTCCTCGGCGTGGTCGATTTCGGCGACGCCCCGGCGGGGCTGCACCTCAGCTCGACGCTGGTCTTTGAGCTTGCGATTGCGCTGACCGTGTTCGGCGCGGTGACACTCATCCTCGACACCATCTCTAACCCCGGCACCGAAGAAAGCGAGGGCTGACGCTATGGGAGTTGTTTTCGCGCTCGTCACGGGCGTTCTGTTCGGCCTCGGCGTGTTCCAACTGCTGCGCCGCGACCTGATTAAATCGGCGATGGGCTTTTACATCCTGTTTACGGCCATCAACCTGTTCCTGCTGGCAGTCGGCGCGTTCGATGGCGAGGTCGCGCCCTACGTCGAGCCGACCACGGTCAATACGCTGGCCGAAGCCGTCCCCGGCGGCACGCCGTCTGACCCACTGGTGCAGGCGCTCATCCTGACCGCCATTGTCATCAGCTTCGGCAGCTACGCGCTGCTGCTGGGGATGCTTAATGTTATCGGCAAGCGCAACAAGTCGCTCAACGCCGACGACCTCAACGCGCTGAAAGGGTAATCACGACGCCATGACCGATAACGCTTTCCTGCTTGGCCCCGTGTTCGCCCCGTTCGCCGGGGCGCTGGTCACGCTGTTGTTCTGGGGCCGCAACCGCGCCCAACGCTGGGTAATGGTGCTGGCGGCATTGGCGGCGCTGGGCTTCGCGCTGGCCGCCAGCGCGACTGCCCTGATTGAGGGGCCGCAGGTCTACCGCCTCGGCGGGTGGCAGCCGCCCTACGGCATCGCCTTGGTGCTGGACGGCCTGACTGCCGCTTTCCTGTCCGCCGCCGCCATCGTCGGCTTCGCCATCACGCTCTACACCTTCGGCTGCAAAGACAAGCAGATGAAGCGCAGCGCCTACGCGCCGGTCGCCATGATGCAGTTGGCGGCGCTGCATGGCACATTCTTGACCGGCGACATCTTCACCTTCTTCGTGTTCATGGAGCTGATGGTCATCAGTTCGGTAATTTTGGTGGCGGGCGCAGACGACCCGTTGGGCATTGAGGCGGCCACCAAGTACCTGTTCATCAGCGCGATGGGGACGCTGTTCCTGCTGGTGGGCGTCGGTACCGCCTACGCCACCTTCGGCTCGCTGAACATGGCCGACATCGCGCAGCAGTCGGCGGGCGCTGGCGCGCTGGCCGGGGTGTCCGTCATCATCCTGACCTGTTCGTTCCTGCTCAAATCGGCGGCCTTTCCGTTCCACTTCTGGCAGCCGGACTTCCACACCATCGCTCCGACTCCTATCCACGCACTGCTGTCTTCGGTGGTGGTCAAGGTCGGCGTGTACGGCCTCATCCGCCTTTCGACTCTGCTGTTCCCGGTGCAGGCCGACGCCATCCAGCCCGCGCTGATTGTGCTGGGCGTTATCGGCATTTTCTTCGGGAGCTTGACCGCGCTGCGGACGTTCAATGTCAAGCGTGTGCTGGCCTATTCGACGATGGGGCAAATCGGTTTCATCCTGATTTCCATCGGCTGGGGCAACGAGCTGGCGCTGACAGCGGCCATCCTGTACAGCTTCAACCACGCGCTGATTAAATCGGCCATGCTGATGATGGCGGGCTGGTTGAGCAGCCAAAACAAGCTCAAGTCGTCGGCGATTGCCAAGAGCCGGGGCCTCGGTCAGAAGATGCCGCTGGCGGGCGCGCTGTTCTTTACGGGCGGGCTGGCGCTGGCCGGTATCCCGCCGCTGAATGGGTTCATCAGCAAATTGGCGGTCGTGCAGGGCGGCGTGGCCGCCGCTGAATCGGATGCGGCGCAGTGGCTGATTCTCGGCCTCGTGGTCGGTGGTGGTATCTTGACGCTGCTGTACATGGTGCGCTTGTGGCAGACCATCTTCCAGCAAGCGCCGGACGAGAACACCGCGCCGCTCAAGCCCAAAGGTGAGGGCGATTCCATCCTCGCGCCCGCGCTGTTGATTGTGCTGTGCGTTGGGCTGGGGCTGTTCGCCCAGCCAGTAGTGGCGCTGGCGCAGCAGGTGGCCGCTGGCCTGTACGATACCGCCCCCTACATCACCGCAGTTTTGGGAGGCTAACCCCATCATGTCGCCGATTAAAGTCGTGCTGCAATATACGTTCTTCTCCGTGCTAATGGGCGGCCTGTGGGTGGTGATGACCAGCCAGCCCAACCTGCCGGGCTTCTCGAGCTTGCCCGGCTGCCGCGCCAGCTTTTTTGGTCGGTGTCCTACGCGCTCATCCTCACCCGTGACATCGTCATCAGCGGGTGGGATGTGGCACTGCGCCTGATGGGGGTTCGCCCCATCAAGAGTGGCATTATCAAGGTGGCGGTGGGTGACACCCGCCCAGAGGTCGGCGCGCTGACCGCGCACGGCATCACCATCACACCGGGGCAGTTGGTGGTCGAGTTTGACCGCGACGAGAACGTCTACGTCCACTGCCTCGATGTCGAGGCGTCGGCAGCCACCATCGACGCTGACCAACAGAAACGTTTGACCTTGTACCGGGGGATTCTGGGCGATGACATGGCTTGATTTGGGCTTAGGCGTGGCGCTGGTCGTGCTGGTGCTGTGTATGGTCGGCGCGAGTGTGCGTGTGTTCCGAGGGCCGACGCCGGTGGACCGGCTTCAAGCGGTAGACCTCGTGACCGTCATCTTGACGGCGATTGTCGCGCTGCTGGGCGTCGTGCAGGACTCGCCGCTGCTGATTGACCTCGGCATCGCGTTTGCGGCCTTCTCGTTCATCGGGACGCTGGCCGTCTCGCGCTTCATCCGCGAAGGGAAGGTGTTCTGATGCAGGTGGTCGGCTTTATATTTGTCGTCATCGGCGTGGCCTTCACTGTGTTGGGCGTGGCCGGGATTTTGTTCCGCCTGAAGGACGTGTATGAGCGCGCCCATGCCGCCGGGAAGGTCGGCACGCTGGGGTTGATTGCTGTCCTCGTCGGGGTGGCCTTCCTGCAGCCGGAGGTGACGACCCGCGTCATCATCCTCATCATCTTCTCGGTGCTGACCGCGCCCGCCGCCACCCATGCCATCGCCAGCGCCGCGCACGCACAAGGCATCCGTCCGGCCAACAAAGGACGCGATGACCTCGACACCTACAAGCGCGAAACAGCAACTAAGCGTTAACGACTTACCCCCTCCCACAACTTACTCTTAACCGTCCAGAAAACTCAATATGTGTTAACCTCTGGCTTAGGGTAGTGATAAGAGGGGGATTTATATCATGGGACGCAAGGTTGTTGAGACTGACCACCCCAATTTAAGCTGGATTGAAGATGTGGGTGCTGCTGGACGTGTCGGACATGACCATCACGCTCCCAGAACATTTTATTGATTCGTCGCGCAAGTCATTTTTCCTTAACGATAACCTCCAGCACATGGCAATCTACTGCCGCAGCGCCCTGCTGCGGAATGTCGCGCTGATGATTGCCAAGCTCACCCGGCGCGGCGGTAAGCTCTCAGTTTACGACACCGCCGAGAAGGCCGAAAGCCATCTGCGTTCGCTCATGGAGAAGTCGGGGCTGCACTAGGTCGGCGCGTGTTTGGCACATTTTTTTAAAAACAGGTACGGAAATTCGGGTTGTTCGCTCACGGACGCGCAACGGCGCATCCGCTGAAAGTGCGTATTTGCAAACATCTTGAACATCAGCGGGGGCAAACCTCGCCCAAAAGGGGGCATGGCGTTTGGCCGTGCCACCCGTGTTTGGTTTGAATCAGGTTTTAACTTAGACGATTTCAATGCGCTTGGCGCTGGGGGATGTTACAATAGGAATGATCCACCACCATCTTCTGATTTATCGACGGGACACAACCGATTATGAGCAAGGGCCGGATTCTGGTCGTCGAGGATGATCTCGATATTCAATTTATGCTCAAGTTCTACTTCACCGGGCAGGGCTACGAGGTCGAGGCGGTAGACCACGGTAAAGAAGCGCTGGCCGTGTGCCGCCGTCAGCCGCCCAACCTGCTCATCCTCGACATCATGCTGCCCGACATGGACGGCTTCGAGGTCTGCCGTGAACTGCGGACGAACAACCGCACCAAGTACATCCCCATCATCTTCCTGACCCAGCGCGACGAACGCAGCGACCGCCTGAGCGGGCTGGAGCTGGGCGCAGACGATTACATCACCAAGCCGTTCGACGTGGACGAGCTTGGCCTGCGTGTGGCGAACTCGATTCAATCGGCCAACCAGATTGCCGAGATTGACCCGCGCAGCAAGCTCCCGACCGGGCGGCTCATCGAAGACCACCTGCGCGGCCTGATGCGCTCTACCAAGCAGTGGGTTTACATCGACAGCAAAATCCAGAACTTCGACGCCTTCGCCGATGTGTATGGCTTCGTGGCCGCTGACGAACTCATTCGCTTCACGGCGGCGCTGCTGACCGAGCTATTAGAGCAGCAGGGCGGCGCAGACGACTACCTCGGCCACCCCGGACGCGACAACTTCGTCATCATCACGCACATCGAGGACCCGCGTGCGCTGGTCGAGGCGATTACCTCGCGCTTCGCTAAAGAGGTGAAGCAGCACTACTCGTTCATCGACCGGGAGCGCGGCTACATCCTCGTCCCCGACTCGCTGGGCGAGCGCCGCGTTGAACTGATGTCGCTGGCGCTGGGGGTGGTCAGCACCCAGACCCACCGCTTCGCCGACATCCGCGAAATTACCGAACTGGCTGCAGAAGACCGCCGCCGCCGCCTGTCTGGGTTGGTCGATACCGACGACACCCCCCTCCAGACCTCGTGGTAGGCAGCGGGCAGGCCAGCAACCGATAGACATACCGTAGGGGTGGGACTGGGATAAATAGAGGCGTGGGCCGATGAGCGCAGCGGTAGTTTTCCTTCTTGGTGGGGTGGTCGTGATGCTCTGGCTGTTCTTCTGGACGCGCCAGCGCTCCCTCGTGGCCGACCCCAACTTCGCCCCGTCTGGGGCGATGGAAGAACGTCCCCAACCGGACGGCATCCTCGTGGTGCGCGGGCTGGGTCAGGTCGTGCATGTCAACGAAACCCTGCGCGAGTGGCTGGGAGTCACCGATGAGGTCCCGGACGCCGAACAGATTTCACGCCAGATTCGCCCCGCCGACAATTTCTTCGGCCTGCTGGCCGGGCGCACCAGCACCACCTTCCAGATTGGCGAGCGCTGGGTCGAGGCTAACGCCTTCGACGTGCCAGAGGAGGGCGGCCTGCGCCGCACCATCGTCCTGCGTGAGGCTGGGCGCGGTGGGGCAATCCCCAGCGGCGACCAGCTCGACCTGACCCGCGCCTTCCGCGTCCTGAACCAGACGGCGGAGCTGGCCGACATCACCGCTGGCGTTGAGCCGACCCTTCAGGCGCTGCTGACAGTGCTTCAGACCACCGTCCCCTTCGACGGCGGCGAAATCAACTTGTTCAGCGACGACGGCCAATCGCTGCGCCCGATGGCGTGGTATGGCGACGCGCGTTACCTCGTCGAGCTGTACGAGCGCGGCGGCATTTACCCAGTCGAGGGCGGCATCACCGGCTGGCTGCTCAAGAACCGCAAGCCCATCATCCTCGGCTCTTCGGCGGAGGTCGAGGCTTTCGACCCGCTGGTCGTCCCCTTCCCCTACCAAAGCGTGCTGGGCGCGCCCCTCACGCTGGGCGAACAGACCCTCGGTACGATTGAACTGGCGTCCGAGACGCCCAACGCTTACACGTCCGCTGATTCAACGCTGCTGTTCGCGCTCAACGAGGCGCTGTCCAGTGTCATCCACGACGCGCAGGAATACGCCGCGCAGGTCAAGCGCGTCGAGGACATCGCCAGCCTTCAGGCGCTGGTCGAGGAGGCTTCTGGCCGCAGCGACATGCGCGCCGAGAGCGTCTACGGCATGTTGTCGCAGCGCGTGGCCGAGCTTTCCAGCGCGGGCATCTGCGGCATTTTGCTGTATGACGAGGCCAAATCTGGGCTGGTCGCCCAACTGACCTTCCACGGCCTGCCCGACGCGCTGGCGCGCACGCTGTTCGTCCCACTGCCGGGTGGCAGCACCCCGCGTGACATCTTCGAGCGCCAATCGTACTGGCTCAGTGGCGACCTCAAGGACGACCCCGTAGCGCACGAGATGGGGTTGGGCGCGTTGATGAACAGCTTCGGGCTGCACAACACGCTGTGGGTCCCACTGCAAATCAGCCGCGCCCGCTTGGGCATGTTGGCGGTCTTCAACAAGCAGCGCGGCGAGTTCACTACCCGTGACGTGCAAAACCTTAAGGCGATTGCGACGCAGGCTACGGTTGTGGTCGAAAGCATCCGCCTGTTCTCGCGTGAGCAGCGTCTCGACGCCGAGCTGGAAGGTCTGCAGCAGATGACCTTCGCCATCGGCACGTTAAGCGCGGCGGGTGACTTCTTCCGTGAGCTAACCAAGCGTATCGCGTCGCTGATGAAGGTGCGCGCCTGCGCCATTTTACTGCTGGAACCGTCCGGCGCACGCATGGCCGCCCAGTCGCCCGCCACCGGCTTCGATGACGCCCAGCTTGCCAACTACACCATCGACTTCTCGCCCGGCACGGTCTTCCAAGCGCTGTGGGAAGAGTCCGACAGTTGGTACACCAACAGCGTGCAGTCCAGCCCGCTGATTATCGCGTCGGGGCTGGATGACACCTACGCTCGTGCGGGCATCCAGCGCACCATGTTCGCCCGACTCAGCAACCGCAGCGCGCAAATTGGCGTCATCCAAGTGGCTGACCCGCTGGAAGACCGTGACTTCGACGACGGCGACGCCCGTCTGCTCACCATCTTTGCAACGCAGGCCGCCACCATCCTCGAAAACGCCCGTCTGTTCCGTGAGATTCAACAGGCCAGCCAGCGCGCCGAGACCCTGCGGCGCATCGCTGAAATGGCCGGTGCGATGACCCGCCTCGACGACGACGCCCGCCCGATGTTGGAGGCCATCGCCAACTACACCGGCAGCCCGCAGGCCTTCATCAGCATTTTGGAGGGGAGCGGCAACCTCGTTACCACGCCGGAGCGCGTTTTCGGCTCCCCGCTGACGGAACCGGCGATGCAGAGCATCTACGGCGAGGGGTTCAACCTCTCGGTGGTCATGTCGCGCCGCCCGTTCTACGGCAACGACCTGATGAACGACCCCCGCGTCCTGCCGTCCTACCGCAAATACGCCGAACAGCTCAACCTACGCAGCGCAGCGATGGTGCCGCTGGTGGTCGGCGACCGAAGCCTCGGTGAACTGGGCATCGCCAACCGTGACCGCCCCTACGACAAGGCAGACATCGAGGCGCTGGGCGCGATTGCCGCGCAGGTCTCAGCTTCGATTGACCGCGTGCTGCTCTACCAAGCCACCGGCCAGAACCTCGCCCGCCGCCTTGAGGAACTCGACTCCATCAGCCGCGTCTCGAACGAACTGACGCTGACGGTCGATTTCGACCAGATTTTGAACGTCATCCGGCGCGAGGCGTTGCGCGCCACCGGCGCAAGCTACAGCACGGTCGCACTGCTCAAGCCCATTGGAGAATGGCTATCGCCCGACCAGCCATTCATGGCGCGGCGCATCGGCGCGCTGCGCGATACAGTCAGCCTCGACCAGATGACCGACTTAGAGCGCAAGGCCATCGAGATGGGCGCGCACCCCGTGGTCGTGACGGACTACGCCGGTCAGGACGAGTTCCGCGCCGTCCCGCGTGATGCACGCTCGGCTATCGCCGTGGCCGTCCTGTACGTGGACGCCATCATCGGCGTCATCCACCTGTGGGACCTCGCGCCCAACAAGTTTGACCAAGACTCGGCCTCGTTCCTTCAGCAGTTGGCGATTAAGGCGTCGCTGGGTTACGGCAACTATGCCCGCTTCCAAGAGCAGCGTGAGCGCTCCGACGCACTGCGCCAGCGCGTAGACCAGCTCAACCGCATCTTTGAACTCAGCACCCTGCTTTCCAGCAGCACCAACCCGTATGAACTGCTTGAGGCGGTCGCCTACAGCGTCCAGCAGTCGGCGGCCTATGACCAAATCGTGATGCTGTTGGGTGAGGACGACGGCCACCTGCACCGCGTCGCACAGGCTGGCCTGCCCATCGACCAATTCGAGGCCAGTCGCGACAACACCGTCCCGCTGCGGACATTCGAGGACACGCTCACCCCGGATTACCAGATTGAGGGCAGCTCGATTTACCTCCTGCCCGCCAGCCGCGCCGACGAGTGGCGCGCCGTGGCCGGGGTGTTGGAGACGCGCTACGGCGAAGCCCCCATGCCCGCCGACCCAGAGACGCCCAACGCATGGCGCGAGGGTGACGTGATGGTCGCGTCGATGATTGGGCCGACCGGGCGCTTGCTGGGCGCAATCGTGTTGGACAGACCGATGAGCGGCCAACAGCCCGACCGTTCAACAGTCGAACTGCTGGAAATCTTCGCCTACCAAGCGGCCAATGCTGTCGAATCGACCCGGCTGTACAACCAAGCTGTCAGCCTGCGCGTTTTGAACGAGAGTATCGTCGACTCCATCCAACAGGGCATCGTCGTGTTGGACAAGGAGTCACGCATTATCGCGCTCAACAAGCCGCTGCTCGAAGCGGGCTGGGACATGGGTGCCATCAGCCAGCCCTTCGACAATTACCGCCCAGCGCTGGGCGAGTTGTTGGGCAACCCCATCCGCGAGGTCTTGGCGGGCGGCGCACCCTTCCAGCTCGACAGCCACACCAGCCGCGATGCCGACGGCAATGTCCTCGTCGCCAACTACTCGGTCTACCCGCTGACCTCGCCCGACGGCAGCAACGGCGCGGTCGTCATGGTCGAAGACATCACCGCCCGCAGCCAGCTTGAGGCGGCCATCCAAGTGCGCGCCGACCAGCTTTCGGCGCTGACCGAGGCATCTAACGTCGTCACCACATCGACCGAACGGCGCGAGGCCATCCTCGCCGCGCTGGTCGAGATGCGTAAGCTGGTGCAGTACGACAACATGACCATCTGGCGGCGCAGCGGCGCGACCCTGACGCTGGAAGCCGCCGCTGGCCCCGATGTAGCGCACCTGTTCGGTGAGGTCAACCAAATCAGCGAAAACGGCGAACTGACCCGCCTCCGCATGATTGACTTCCCGGCACTGCGCGTGGTGGCCGACACGCAAGCCCCGGTGGTCGTCCACCGCACTTCCAAGCTCGAAACGGTCGAATATTCACCGCTGCCGACAGGCTCAGAAAATGCGCTCTCGTGGCTGGCCGTCCCGATGGTCAACCAAGGCAACGTCGCTGGCATCATCATGCTCTCGTCCAGCCAGCCCGATGCTTACGACTCGCCCAGCGACCAGAACATCGCGTTTGCGTTCGCGTCGCAGGCCGCTAATGCCGCCGCCAACGCCGAGCTGTTCATGCAGGCGTTCGAGCGCACCAACGAAATGTCCACCCTGCTGGAAGCGGCGCAAGCCACCGCCGCCACCCAAGACCTCGACACGCTGCTCCAGATTATCCCCGGCCTGATGTTCTCGGTACTGGAGATGGACCAGTGCATCGTCATGCTCTGGAACGACATTGAGAACAACGTCGAAGTGATGCAGGACATCAACCGGCACAACGACACCACCCGCCTGCGCGCCATCGGCCACCAGTATGATCTGAACAAGTTCCGCGCCAAGCAGCAGGCCATCCAGACCGCCGACCCAGTGGTGATGAAGCACAACGATGACGAGGAGCAGTGGGGCGACGACCTCGCCGACATGCGCCAGCGCGGGGAGACCCAGCGTCTGCTCATCCCGCTGACCACCTCGGACGGCGCGCTCGGCCTCATCCAGATGGAGCTGTACTCGGAGCAGCCGCGCCGCTTGAGCGCCCAAAACCTGCGCATGGCGCGGGCGCTGGGCGGTCAGATTGGTGTTGGTATCCAGAACACCCGACTGACCGCCGAAATGTCCGACATGGTGTCGGAGTCGTTCGCGCTCAACGACCTATCGCAGACCCTCAGCCGCGCCCTCAACGTCGATGAGATGATGGCGACCATGCGCCAGCAGCTCCCACAGGTGCTGACCGCCTCGGAATTCTACGTCGCGCTCTACGACGACGCCTCCCAGACGGTCAACTTCCCGGTGGCGGTGCGCGCTGGTCGCGCCTTTACCATCCCATCGCGCTCACTGGCCAATGATGAGGTGTCATCGGTCATCCGCAACAACCGCATGATTTCCATTGGCGCGGACTACTTCACGCCGGAGGAACTGCGCCGCAACCTCGGCATCATCACCGGCGAGGACGACTACAAGAGCTACCTCGCCATCCCAGTGGCGGTTGGTAACGAGGTCTACGGCGCGATTGCGCTGCGCGACGGCTACCGTACCCGCGCCTTCTCGCTCAACGACCAGCGCGTCGTCCAAACGGTCGCCTCACAGCTTGCCACCGTCATCCAGAACAACCGCCTGTTCAACCAAATCAGCAACCTCGCCGACGACCTCGAACAGCAGGTCATCGCCCGCACGCAGGAGCTGGAGGACGAGCGTGACCGCCTCGACACGCTCTACCAGATTACGTCCGAGCTGTCGCGCACGCTGGATATGACCCTATTGGAGCGCCGGGCGCTGGGGATGTTGGTCAAGGCCCTCAACGCCGACGACGCCCTGCTGATGCGCTTCGACGCGCTGACTGACCAGCTTGCTGCGTCGGCGGCCTTTAGCACACTGGGCGGCACGACCACCCTCAACGGCGGCAGCGCGACAAAGCATCACCCCGGCGAACAGGTCGGGCGCTGGCTGGTCGAGAGCGCCGAGGTCGAGGTATCGGTCCCCGACCTGCACAAGTGGCCGCACTACGACGCGAAAATCGAGGGGGCGAAAATCTGGCGCAGCGCGATGGGTGCCGTGCTTCAGGGCAGCGACGGCGAACCCAACGGTGCGCTGGTCATCCTCAGCCGCAAGACCCGCGCCTTCGATGACTCGGCCTCTCGCCTGTTGACTGCCGCTGCCAACCAAGTGGCGGCCACCATCAACAACGCGCAGCTCTACTCGCTCATCCGCGAACAAGCCGAGCGCCTGCGCCTCATGCTGAGTAACGAAAAGGAAGAGGCCGAGAAGAACCAAGCCATCCTCGACTCCATTTCGGACGGCGTAATTCTGTCGGACGCCAGCGGGCGCATCATCGTGACCAACCCCGCCGCCCAGCACATGCTCCGCCTGAACGCCGACGAGATGATTGACCGGTCGCTGGGACAGTTCACCGGCCTGTACGAAGGGGCGCTTAACCCGTGGCTGGAGACCGTCCTCACCCGGCCAGAAGGCGCACCGCTGGCCGACGAAGGCGAGTTCGGGCCGGAAATCCGCCTGCATCTGGAAGAATCGGTCATGGCCGTCCGCGTGTCGCCGGTGTCCAGCGACGGTCAGTTCGTCGGGATGGTGTCGGTGCTGCGTGACATCACCCGTGAGGCCGAAGTGGACCGCATGAAGGCGCAGTTCGTCGCCAACGTCAGCCACGAGCTACGCACCCCGCTGACGCCCATCAAGGGCTTCACGGAGATGCTGATGATGGGGGCGCTGGGCGCAGTCACTGAGCCGCAGCGCAACACCCTGAACATGATTAAAGACAACATCTCGCGCCTAACGGTGCTGGTCGATGACATCCTCGACATCAGCCGTATCGACGGCGGCAGCGACACCCTGCGCTTGGCCGAGGTCGATATAACCGAGGTCGTTAGCGAGGCGGTCGAGAAGCAGCGCAACCGCCCGCAGCACAAGGACAAGACCCGCGAAATCACCGTGGCGCTGGACGGGCTGCAACTGCCGCCCATCCAAGCCGACCGCTCGAAATTGGCACGCATTTTCGGAAGTATTGTCGATAATGCGTTCAATTACACGCAGGACGGTGGTACTATTCAAGTAGGGGCGCGCCTCGAAGGTGAGCGGGTGGTCGTCAGCGTCGCAGACAGCGGCGTCGGCATCCCAGAGAAATACCGTGAAGCCGTCTGGAAGCGATTCCAGCGCATCGAGGAACACGCGCTCAAGCTGGATGTCAGCGGCACGGGCTTGGGGCTGTCCATCGTCAAAGAGATGGTGGAGATGCACCACGGCGAGGTCTGGTTTGACAGCGAGGTGGGCGTCGGGACGACCTTCCACATCGCGCTCCCCCTCGTCCAGCCCGGCGTAGCAATCACGGTAGGCGATTGATAGGGAACTATGGCACATATCCTCGTCGCGGAAGATGAGCGCGACATCAGAGAACTATTGAATATCACCCTCTCGGTCATCGGCGGCCACACGGTCACGCTGGTGAACGATGGTGAGGAAGCGGTACGGGCGGCGGGTGAACTCTCGCCAGACCTGATTCTGCTCGATATGCGGATGCCTAGAATGACCGGGCTTGAGGCGTGCCGGGCGTTGAAAGCACAGCCGGGGACGGCCTCCATCCCGGTGGTGTTCTTGTCGGGTCGCGGCTTAGACGACGAGGTGCAGTCCGGGCTGGATGCCGGGGCGCTGGCCTTCATCGTCAAGCCGTTTGCGCCCGACGAACTGGTTTCGGAGATTGAACAACTACTGGCACGGGTCGGATGAGCGCTGTAACGCTGGGTGGTGACTTAGTTCATTATGAGGTGCTGGGCCGTGGCCGCACCGTCCTGCTCCTACACGGGTGGGTTGGTTCGTGGCGCTACTGGGTCCCGGTGATGCAGCAGCTCCACCTCAAATATCGTGTTTTCGCGGTCGATTTGTTCGGGTTTGGCGACAGCGCCAAGAACCCACGCCGCTACACCCTTGATGAACAGGTGCGGATGCTGGTGCAGTTCCTGCAGAGCATCCAGCAGAAGAAGGTGGCGGTCGTCGCGCACGGCCTCGGCGCGTGGGTGGCGGCAGAGATGGCGCGCCGCGCGCCCGATACTGTCGCCAAGATGATGCTGATTGCGCCGCCGCTGTTCGACCCCGGCGACCTCGCCAACCGCCCCGCGCCCAAGCCGGTCACCAACCCGACCCGGCCTGAGGAGGGCGACAAGACCATCTATAACACCGAGCGCCCGTCCACCGACCCCGACACCCCGCTGGCGTCCATCGGGCGCGGCGGCTACCCGGAGAGCGCGGCGGAGCGCCGGTCGCCCGACCCGGACAGCCTCGGTTATGCCGACGCGACCATCCCCAATGCGCGTATGATTAACCGCGCCCGCCTTGAGGAGGCCGCCCGTGCGCTGGCCGCCATGCGCACCGCCGACAGCCACAGCACCAAGCCCAACGAGGACAACCCGCTGTTCAAGCGCTTCGCCGGGCAGGAGCCGACCGCCCTGCTCAACAAGACCATGAAGCGCACCGATGTGCAGTACGAGAAAATGGTGCAGGATGTCTCGCGCACCGACCCCCGCGTCCTGCTCCAGATGGCGACCTATTACGAATCGGGTGCGGCGCTGGACGCCCTGCGCGTTTCGTCGATGCCGACCATGATTTTGCACGGCAACGACGACCCACTGATTGACCTGCCCAACGAGAACGTGTGGAACTACCTCACCCACGAGAAGGAGGAGCTGTGCGTCCCCGTCCCGCTGTCGTGCGGCCACTTCCCGATGTTCGAGTATGACGCCTTCCCGCGCCTGCTGGTCAACTTCCTCGACTCGGCGGACATCAGCAAAATTGAGGTCAAAGAGCGCTGGCGTCGTCGTTCGCGCTAGACAAAACCCCCTCCTAATGCAGTTTTACAAACGGATACGGAGATTGTACGCGGTAAACCTCTGAATGTTTTCGAGATGGACAGCGCGGACAGCACAGGTGCTGTCCCTACACGAGGGAATTTTCCCGCACGCAGGCGAAAATGGCGCAGGATTATCCGCCCTGTAGGGACAGGGCCTGCCCTGTCCGCTGATGGGATTTCCGTATCCGTTTGTCAAACTGCATGAGAGGGGGTTTTAATTCCTCAAACGGACGCGCAAGCCCCCTAGACCCAAATACCCCCCTAACTTACTCGCCCATCTCGGTGTTCTGCTGCAACAGAATGTGGTTGCCGTCGGGGTCGGTGATGAGGACCGAGACGCCCCACGGCTGACGGTCCAGCGGCGGCAAATCAAGACCCTTAACGCGCAGCTCGGCGTAATCCGCTTCGATGTCGGTCGTGACCAAGACAATCGTGCCGAGGGTCTTGTCGCCTTCCCACGTCGAGAGGACGATGGCAGTGGCGGCTCCGGGGGGTGTCAGCTCAATCCAGCGAATCCCCTCCATCTCGAAATGGGGCATATCTACCCGTACCTCAAACCCCAGCTTCTGCGTGTAGAAATCGAGCGCCCGCTGCTGGTCGGTGACGGGCATTCCAAACAAATCGACATGTTGGATGTTCATGTTTGGGGTGTCCTTTTAGGGCTGATTGGTCAACACCCCCAGCATATCCCCCTCCGATTGTAAAAATCGGTCATGTTCACGGAATTTCTGTTCGATGAGGTCATAGTAGCCCGAAAAATAAGCCATCGGCGACAGGCCGACCAGCGACCGGAACTCGTGAATCAGGTGCGAGGCGTCGTGATAGCCATAGCGCCCAGCCAGATGGTCTAACGACGGGTATACCGCACCAGAGGCAGAGGACCTAAGAACACGGTCTAAGCGTGCAATGCGTGAAAACTGCTTGGGCGACAGGCCAACCAATTCACGGAACACCCGCCCGAACTGGCGCTCGCTCAGGTTCACGTCGTGGGCAAGCGCAGCCACGCTGAACTGCTGACGCCGCAAGCGCGCCGCCGCATAAGCGATGCGGTCCGCGTGCGTGTGTTCCGTCCGGCGGCGCATAAAAAAGGCGATGAGGGGATACGCCCAGTTGGGGGTACGCAGGGTGTGGTGAAGCTGTTCTTCAAGCACGCGCACCTCGCCTGCCGGGTAAAAATCGCGCAAAGGCATGGCGGAATAAGGCTCTTCGTTGGTCGTGTGGGTGTGCTGGAAGGCCGCCCAGCCCGCCGGGCTGAATCGCACGCCAATCATGGCGGAGCTGCTCACGCCGACCTGCCGGACACGCAGTGCGTGGGCATACGGGCGCATCAGCCAGCTTGAGGTACAGTCGAATGGCTGCTGCTGAGGGTCAGACAGCATAACTTGTGAGTGTCCCTCAAACTGAAATAGGATTTCGGCGCGCCCCTCGGCTGAAATCACCTCATCCGGGGCG
>JALONW010000368.1 GCA_025454725.1 Anaerolineae bacterium | reverse complement strand
ATGCTGAGCGAGTACAAAAATTTCACATTGCTCACGGGCTCTCCCATTCCCGCTTGGCATGTGATTGTCGATGATGTTGAGGAGCGCCATGCAGTTGCTTTTCGCATCAATGATGAGACCGTCTCGTTGATGAAACCCTCCACATCTGTGGATAGGACAACCCAGCCGGACAGATACGACGGGTTTCAACAGGCCATCAGCGCGTTTGATGATGCACGCAGCCGCAGCCGCGTGGTCCATCCCGCCCAACTCCGGCCCAAGCCCAATACTCGTGTTCACTGGGTCAAACCGGCTGGGCGCAGGGTGAGTGAAGCAGATATTGAACCGATTCAGCAATTCTTCTCGCGTCCGGTGGTCGAGATGTCGGTCAATGACCCGTATCTTTTGGATTATGAGCGCCTGTACCATCGACTGAGCAATTATATTCGGCTTGGCGCGGCAAAGGAGAAACTCGAAAAGGTGCTGGTCTACACCCGTGATGCTCAGGCCATGAAACATGACCGGACCGAACAAAATCGTGCTATCGACGCGCTCAAAAACCAGTTTTCTGCGCTACAAATCACGGTCAATCGCGCAACGCACAGCCAAGCCCATGACCGTTGGATTGAAATCGTTCGCGATGATCGGAGCAAAGCGCGGCTATACATCGGGCGCGGTTTAGACTTTATCCGCGCCGATGGGACGGTTCAGGAAACGTACTTGGTGTTAGAAGAAATTGGCCTATGAACAGTCATAATCCCATCCTCACGGGCCAATCTCCCCCTCAAAATCACTTAACTGTGTGCCGACCACGTAGTACATCATGCTCACGAAGGCCACGTACAGCACATACATCCCAAACAGAATCAGGATGAGACCATAGGTAGCCAACATAGCAACTTGCCCGCCCGCGAGTACAAGTAATGCAATTACGGGTAGTGCGAAAAGCGTGAAGCGAAACAGTCTCTGACCTGTGACACGCATCTGCTCACGCTTCATGATGAAATCGGCACGTCTGCGCTCGATTTGTCGAACCATCGTGTAATCGCTTCGGCCTGCCCGCGCAGATTGTAACAGCACGTCGAATCGAGCTTCATAGGTCAGCCCACTACGATTCTCCATCGGTGTATAGGGTGTGTCAGTGGATGCTGACTCGGCGGATAAGTCTTCAAGGATGCTGGCCGCCAGCTGCTCAATCAACTTCTGCGTCCAGATGGTGACTGTGCGCGTAGCCCCGATCTGTTTCTGCACCTCATCGCGGAGTGCAACCGCTGGCTGTGGGCGTTCGGGCAGCCCTTCATCAGAGAGAGGCATCTGATAGACTTGCTTCAAAATATCGATGCAGGCGGCTTTGTCTTCAAACAGCAGGGTATCGACCACCCGTACATTGTTCTGGATGACATTTACCACCATGTCGGCAGTATAAGCCCTCTCACGCCCTGCCAGCAGCGCGCTTAGGTAGCGGAGGCTGAATGCCAGCCACTGCCGAGAAGCCAACGCTTCCATGTAGTAACTGGTACCCGGACGTAGGCGCTCAAAGCTGTAATCCACCAGCCATAACCGCAGCGGCCACCAAGCGGAATCAGACTTTGGCTCGTCTAAAAATGCTTTTAACGTCTCGGCCAATTCATCGCTGACCAGCGTCGTGAGTTTCTCATACACATCTATAGGGATTAGGCTACCCATCTCTTACCCTCATAGCAGCGAAATTTTAGTGAATCTTAGGGGAATCGTTCGTTTTCGGCAAACCCGCGCTTAGATTTCGCGACTGTTGACCCTCAATCATTTAGTGTGAAAGGGTCGATAAGTGATGGAAGAGAACGAAAATGAAGAAACGTATGCGGCCGATTGAATATCTGCCACCCGCCGAAGCGGACGTCTACGCCTATGCTGAACAGCTGTGCCGACGTATCGCGGAGAAACACGGAGATGCGTTCGAGGAACCGGAGGTCGTGCAAGGTCTAGCCGAGTTTATGCGGATTTCCGCCCGTATTCAGGCTAAACATCTGAACAAGTTACCTGAATTGGTTGACAATGTCACTGATCGGGGGTATTTTCAGGGTAGTGATGATGCGGATGGATAAGTGCTTGCAACACCTACCCATCCTAAGACGTCGCACTACCGTAACTAGCGCAACGACCTTCGATGAACTATATCGCGCCGGTCAGCTTTGTGCTATCCCGTCTCCAACGCGCGATGTTTATCAAGGAGGATCATCACATGCCCCGTAAGGCCAAAATCACCCCTAAAAACCCCAAAAGCAATACCGCCCTGTGCTATGTGCGCTTGTCATGGACACGCGACGAGAGTGACGCCAATAGCCCCGAACGCCAGCGCGCCAACATTCAAGAGGTGTGTAAGCAGCACGGCTGGATTCCCGAATGGCACGAGGATGTTGACGGCCACAAGACTGCGACCAAAGAAAAGAACCGTCCCGGCTGGATGGCGCTTAAGGCGCGGCTGGGCGATCCTGATGTCGTCGCGCTGGTGGCAAATGACCTGTCGCGCCTACACCGGAAGGGCTGGCGCATCGGCGACTTGCTAGACTTTGTGGATGAACATGAGGTCGCGCTTGTGCTGACAGCACCCGGCAAACAGATGGATTTCTCTACCCCACAGGGACGCATCTTTGCCCAACTTAGCGCCATTTTCGACGAATGGTATGCGCTTGACGTTTCCCAACGCTATAAGGACATGATCGCGCACCGCAAACGTCAGGGAAAATCCGTCGGCCTGCCACCTTTTGGCACCAAGCGCAATAAAGATGGCTATCTTGTGCTGACAGATGAAGGCGCGTGGTACATGCCTGATGGATCATTCGTGAAGGGTACGCCCGATCAATGCCCGGCTGTTGGTGCGGTCTGGCGCGGTTACGCCGATGCCGCGGAGCGTGTCTTGCGCGTGTATGCCGAGGACACCAAAGGCGCAGATGGTGTTGCCTATCAACTACAGGCTGAGGGCTGGCCGTGGCGCAGTCGTCAGGGCGATCCCGAACCGATAGAAGATGATGACGTGCGCCGTGTGGTGGCAAACTGGCCCGAATATGGCGGTCATGTCTCCAAAACCCGCGCCCGTGAGCGTCATCCCCATGATTATCCCATCGAAAACTTCGACCTTAACGAAGAACGTGCAGTGTTCGACCTGAAACTGCTCTATCGTGTTGCAAAGGTCCGCAGTGACCGGGCGAGAAACAATGCTCACCATAACGGCATCAAGACTGACTCGCACCCTTATCCCCTCATTGGGATAACCTACTGCTACCACTGCGATCAGCAGGCGCTTCAGCACAACAACTTTAAACTGCGCTCACGACTGGGCGGCAAAGGCGCGAAAGTGGATGGCCGCTATCGCCACAAGAACAGCGTGAAATGTGGATGCGGCAATCGCTCGATCAAGCGTGAAGTGTATGAGGATGATTTTGGGCGTCTGCTCAAGCTCCTGACCGTCAAAGCCAATGACATCGACCTCATGACCGAACTCAACATACAGTCACTGCGGGCAAGCGGCATGGCCGAGGGTTTCGATCTAGAGACCCAAAAACGTGCTGCGATTGCCAAGTGTAACCGGCGCATTGAAGCGGCTCGTCATCTGTACGAGGATGGCGATTTAACGCGAGAAGAATATATGAGGAGAAGGGAGAACAACGAACGAGAGATAGCCCACTGGGAGTCGCGCACGATAGAAACGGAGAAGGTCGCGCTCGAATTAACCTTGTGCCTTGAGGCGATTGACAGGATCAATCAGCTCTGGGACATCAGCGACGATGAGGATAGACAGGGAATGGCCCGCAACCTGTTCAGCGAGGTGATCTACAATCTGGATACCCAGAGAATCGTGGATTTCCGGCTGAAACCATGGGCGGACAGGTTCATCACGCTCCGTGCGGCGCTGTACGATGACGCTGCCACAGAAAACAAAACCTCCCTATCGAAATTCAATAGGAAGGGTAAAGTTGTGACCCCAACGGGATTCGAACCCGTGTCTTCACCTTGAAAGGGTGGTGTCCTGGGCCTCTGGACGATGGGGCCATCTAACGGCAGAAGTTTATCAGCCACACCCACTCTACGTCAAGCGTGGGAATCCTATGGCGTTTCGGGCGCAAACCAGCGACAATCAGGCCATCTGCTGACCGTCAACGGGAGCGACCGCCGCCGCTGATGACCGCCTCAACCCTCCGTACCGCCATTATGCCCCTCAGTGCCGTTGTGCTGCTGTTGTTGGGCTTTCTCCTATCACCGTTCCAAGCCTCGCTGGCCGCTGAGATGCTCATCGCTGGTCTGTTCGCCCTTAGCCTCAACCTGATTATGGGGT
>JALONW010000043.1 GCA_025454725.1 Anaerolineae bacterium | reverse complement strand
AGGAACCAGAACCGAAAGAAAAAACCGGGTAAATCAATCGCCTGCGCGGTTGTCTGGAAACGATTACGCCAGCGCAGTGCAAAAAGGGTCGAAAGGCCCATCGCCAAGCCCTGTAGGCCAACCAACAGGCTCTGCTCGGTGGGTGACGCGCCCAACCGGATGGCGAATACCGACAGGAAACGGGCGGTGGCCGTCAGCGCGAGGCCAAACCACACGACATCCATCAGGAGGTGGGTGAAATTGCGGTCTTCAATCTGCTTGGTGGTCAGGTTCTGTTGTACTGCGCGCGCCATTGCGCACCCCCTCGCCTATCTCTGGATAGGCATAAAAAACACGCCGACCCTTCTGAGGGGGCCGACGCACTCATGTCCACGCACAAGCATACGACTGCCTGAGCCAGACCAATACAGACCAAGTTTTAACGCTTCCCAGCGAACAGCCGACGCCTACCCTACGCTGCTTTTTCCCCCCACAAAATGGGGGCTACGGGGCGGGGGTGGGTTTGGGGTCGGTGAAGGTAAAAGGAGCGGGCGGGGCGGGGGGTTTGGCTGCAAATGGGGAGGGATGAGGCGACGCCCCGGCAAAGCGCAGCGCAAATTCGGCCAACCAGACCGAGCAGTAGGCAAAGATGGTGTAGACCAACAGGCCGATGACGCCCAACACCGCGTAGGTCGGGCGGTCGGGGCTGCCGTTCATCGCGCCGAACACCATCATCAGCCACAGGACGCCAGAGGCCATCAGCGCAACCCGCACCAGCAGGCCGACCAGCCCCCCCATCAGGCGGGCGCGGGCGGGCAGCGCCGCCGCCGCGATAGCGAGCGCGACCGCCGTAAACGAATCAATGATTGTCCACAAGGCCGTAATCACCAACAGCACGACAAGGTGGTTCTGCTGTGGGACAGGCGAACCGAACATCAACGGGCCTTGGCGCGACACCACATAAGCTACCGAGATGAGACCCAGCCGCAGGATAACCACCATCAGCAGGTCACGGCGCAGCGTCCAGAAAGCGGCGGTAATCTTGCCGCGTGCAATGCTGCGCGCCGATTGACCGGTCAGCAGGAGTAAATCCCACGTCTTGCGGCGGTGTTCGCGCTGGATGCTCTCGGCGGCCAGCCCCGCTGACACGAGTGCCAGCACCAGCGTATGGGCGATGTTCATCGCCAACATCAACACCAAGCCAGTGCTGATGATGTTGTTCAGCCACGAGCCGAACGATTCTTGGTTCACGAGGAACTGCTCTAGAATCGGCACATTAAAGAGCGCTACGACGGTCGCCACCACAGCGGTCAGCAGCGCGGGGACCAACATCAAAATGGCAACCCAAATCCACAGCGTCGCGCTGCGGTTGGATTGCAGCACAAAGCGCTGGTGGCGGCGTTCGGCGGCGTAGATGGGCGAGTGGGTCACGGGATGAGACCGATTTCTTTCGCTTGGTCCCAACTCAGTTTGCCCTTGCCCTGCGACGGCTGTTGGGTGACATCACCGAGGTTGTCGAGGTCGAACAGGTCGCCATCGCTGTCAGTGGGCAGGTCCGAATCGCCGAACAGCATATCGAGGTCGAGGTCCTCAATGGGGTCGAGTGACAGCGATTCCTGCGGCTGAACCTCGGTCACCGGGGTGGTGTCGATGATTTCGGCCTTCGCCAGCGGCATCTCCATCGGGTCGTCCAGCTTGATGGGCTTGATGTGCATGGTGCGGCGGACGGCAGGCTCTGCCGAGGTGCGGACGGTCTCCCAGATAAACGCGCCTGCGCCGATGATGGCAATCACGTCCTCGGCAGCGCGGCGGCCAAAGCGGTTGACCGACCCAAAGCTGCGCTGGCCGCTCTGCCCGTCGTAGACGATGCAGATGAAATGGTGCAGCCCGGCAGACAGGACGAACAGGTCATATTCCTCGCCGTCGTAGAACTGGAGCGTCGAAAGCTGGCCGCCGACGAACTCCTTGACCTCGCGCCCGGTCATCAGTGATGGGGCGAGGATTTGCACGAGGACTTCCTTCCGCAGCGAGTCCGACAGGCCGCGCTCGACCAGCAGTTCACCCGTGCGAGTCGCCAGCAGGACCGAGATTGCACCGACATCCACGCGGAGCTGGTCGAGGACGCTTGCTACCCCGCGCAGGTCTACCGGCGGGACTGGCCCAGCCATCTCGGTGACGCCGCCCGTGGTTGAAGTATTCACCGGCTTGCGGATGGCGTCTCGCACACGCCGACCGTCAATGGCCGCCTCGACAGCGCGGATGAAGGCGGTGGGGTCAAACGGGCGGCGCATCACCACATACGGCGCATCGCTGTCGTAGGACTCGGCCTCGTGCTGGGGGTCATCCTCGTTGGAGAGGACAATGACGCCCACTTCCGGGCGCGAGGCAGACACCGCATCAGCGATGATTGGCCCCGTATCATAATCGAGCGCGTAGGCGGCAATCAGCAGGGCAGCGCCGCCGTTCAGCTCATTCATGGCCTGCGCCGCCGTCGGGACATCGACATGGGTGCAGGAGACATCCAGCAGCACCAGTGTACTGCGGAGGGTGCGCCCGGCTGCGCCCGTCGGGTCAAGCGTGATAATGCGTGGGATGTCCACCATCTTCCGTCTTCCTCAAAATATGCCCAACGCTAAGGTTCAAGTGGGGAGAGGCCGTTGTGCCATTGGGGAACCATTATAGCCCCGCCTCTATAGGTGATGCTATGGAATGAGGCACCAGAAAACCTTAAACCGTAACCTCCTAAACAGTTTAAGATGCTTTCGATGATACCGGCATAAAGAATGGGTCGGCATTAGGCACATCGTCCCAGAATCCAATCCCCAAGCGGTACTGTCCTACCCTAACCAGACCAATAGGGTCGGCAAGGTGGCAGCAGTCATCAACAGCGGGACGCCGAAAATAAATTCAGCGCGCCGCGTCTGCATCGCGCCAAATACCCATACCAGCACGCCCGCAAACAGCGCGCCGGGCAGCGCCAGCGACGCCGCGCCCCACATCAGCGCCGCCGCCACAAGGTCTACACGGTTGGGGGTCTGCGTATAGCGCAAGGTCGCCAGCAGCATCACCGACAGCCACAGCGCCGCCATCAGCAAGGCAATCTGGCCTGAAAGCAGCAGCAGCAGCGCGAGGAGCGCCGCGCCCAGCGCCGCCCAACGCCCGACCGTCTTACCGCGCAGTTCCGCGCCGAAGTCATAGCCCATCCAGACCAGCAGCCCCGCGATGACCACCGCAATCGCGGTCAGTGTGTCATAGGGGTTCTCGCCAAGCTGACCACTCAAATAAGCGGCCAAGACCGGCGCGCCCGGCCCGACCGGGGTGGCGTACAGACCGTCGTCGGCCATAATCTGCCCCGCTGCGACCGCCCATAGGTCTGCATGGGCGGGACGTACAGCCAGCATGACCACCGCAAAGACTACGAACACCCCCAACAGTCCGACCAAATCCCACAGCCCCGGCCAACCTTGGTCGGCGTCGAGCAGTTCCTCGCCGCGCTCCTCGGCGCGCTTCTGGCCGTAGCTCAATGTCCCGCCGAGAAATATCCCCACCACCAGCACGAACATCATATAATCGACCGCCAGCGTGTCCCAGCCAAAGGCTGTCCCGTAGAACACCGCGCCGCCCATCACCAATGCCACCGCCAGCGCCCCGGCCATGCCGATGCGCGGCTGGCGCGTGGGGTAAGCCGGTGAGAGCATCGCGCCCGCCCCGACGATGACCGCCCCGAAAATAAAGATGACAAACCCAGCCATTACCCCTGCCTTCTGCCCAAACCCCAGCGTACCTTTCTAGACACACATCATACCCAACCCCACGCTGAGATTGGAATAGGGTGGAGCGTGGTGGTCGTTTCAGCCCTGAATTTTGAACATCTGTCCCGCTTGACACTTGACACAGCCAGCGCGTATACTACAGGTTACGCACTTTCCTGATGTAGTGCGTTCTGGCTCACCATGAGACATCCAGACGACGGCTGATTATCCCCCCCACAACCTGACTCAGCGGTTTAATTGCAAACCGCCTTTTTGTGTCTCTAATTGCCGGTAAGGACGCTGTAGGCCGGTGCAGCGTTCCATAGCGAGGAGCAGACGTTGAACAACGAATACTTCAACACCAAAAACTACGCCCGAACGATGGATGTTCAGGACCTCCCCTCCCTGATTGACATCCAACTGAAGTCGTTCCAATGGTTCCTGCAAGAGGGTCTGTTGGAGCTGTTCGACGAAATCAGCCCGATTGAGAGCTATAACGGCAACCTCAAGCTGTATTTCCCGTCGAATGACCCCGAATCGCAGCAGTTCGGCCTGAAGTTCTGGTATGAAGAACCCAAGTACAGCCGTGACCTGTGCCTAGAGCGCGACATGAGCTACTCTGTGCCGCTGTACGCCAAGGTCGCGCTGGTGAACAAAGAAGCAGGCGATGAGGTGATGATTTCCGACATCTTCATGGGCGAGTTCCCGCTCATGACGGACAAGGGAACGTTCATCATCAATGGCACCGAGCGCGTGGTCGTCAGCCAGCTCATCCGCTCGCCGGGTGTGTACTTCGAGGCCGAGGAAGACCGCACGACGGGCCGCCGCATGGCCGCTGCCAAGCTCATCCCTGACCGGGGCGCTTGGATGGAGTTCGAGACCCGCAAGAGCGACGCGCTCGTCCTCAAATTCAACCGTAAGCGTACCGTGCCGGTCACGGTGCTGCTGCGTGCGCTGGCCGCCGTGCAGGACGCCGCCGACAAGATTGGTGTCGAATCGCCGCTGAAGACCGGGTCGGACGAGGAAATTCTCGCCCTGTATGCCGACATCGACAACGACGAGATACACCACTTCATCAAGAAGACGCTGGAGCAGGAGCCGGATTGGGCGAAGGACAACCGCAAGGACATGCCCGTCTCGGAGCTGGCGCTCTTGGAGTTCTACAAGAAGATGCGCCCCGGCGACCCCCCGACCATCGAGAATGCCCGCGAGTATCTTGAGCAGCAGTTGTTTGACCAGCGCCGCTATGACCTAGAGCGCGTCGGTCGCTACAAGCTCAACAAGCGCCTCGGCCTCGTGGACACCATCCCGCAGCGCATCCGCACGCTGACCAAGCTGGACATCATCCGCTTGATTGCGCGCATGATTAACATCAACAACAACGTCTACGGCGCGGACGACATCGACCACCTCGGCAACCGCCGCGTCAAGACCGTTGGTGAACTCATTCAGAACAAGCTTCGCGTCGGTCTGCGCCGCGCCGAGCGCGTGATTAAAGAGCGCATGTCGGTCAAGGAGCAGGACAACCCGACCCCCGGCACGCTCATCAACATCCGCCCGATTGTCGCGGCCATCCGCGAGTTCTTCGGGTCATCGCAGCTCTCGCAGTTCATGGAGCAGACCAACCCGCTGGCCGAACTGCGCCACAAGCGCACCCTCTCGGCGCTGGGGCCGGGCGGTCTGCGCCGTGAGCGTGCAGGCTTCGACGTGCGTGACGTTCACCACAGCCACTACGGCCGCATCTGCCCGATTGAGACGCCGGAAGGCCCGAACATCGGCCTCATCGGTCGTCTCGCCAGCTACGCCCGCGTCAACGACTACGGCTTCATCGAGACGCCGTACCGCCGCGTGCTGAAGTCCCTCAGCATCGACGACGAGCGTCTGGCCGGTCGCCGGGCGCGTGAGGACATCGAAACCAAGGGCGGCGACACCATCGTCGAGGCTGGGGATGTCATCACCGAGGACTCGCTCAAGGCCATGCGCCGCAGCCAGATTAAAGACGTGCCGGTTGTGCCGTTCCTGACCGGCGAGACCATCTACCTGAGTGCCGACGCCGAAGACAACTTCGTCATCGCGCAGGCCGACACCCCGACCGACGAACTCGGCCAAGTCTCGGTGGACCGCGTTTCGGCGCGCCTGAACCAAGACTTCAAGATGCTCCCGGCCAACCGCGTCGATTACATGGACATCGCCCCGCGCCAAATCGTGGGCATCAGCGCCGCGCTCATCCCCTTCTTGGAGCATGACGACGCCAACCGTGCGCTGATGGGGTCGAACATGCAGAGCCAAGCCGTCCCGCTGCTCGACCCGGACATTCCGCTGGTCAGCACCGGTATGGAAGTGGCCGCCGCGCTCGACAGCGGTCAGATTCTCAAGTCGCAGGTGGACGGTGAAGTCATCAGCGTGCAGGGTGACTGCGTGATTGTGCGTGACACCACCGGCACCGAACATGCCTACAAACTCCGCAAGTACCAGCGCAGCAACCAATCGACCTGCATCGACCAGAAGCCCATTGTCCGCAAGGGGCAGCAGGTCAAGGTCGATGACGTGCTGGCCGACAGCAGCTCGACCTACCTCGGCAGCCTCGCGCTCGGCCACAACGTGCTGACCGCCTTCCTATGCTGGGACGGTGGTAACTACGAAGACGCCCTCCTCATCAGCGAGGAAATGCTCCGCCGCGACAAGTTCACCTCGATTCACATCGAGAAGCACGAAGTCGAGGCGCGTGAGACCAAGCTGGGCAGCGAAGAAATCACCTACGACATCCCCAACGTCGGCGAGGAAGCTCTCAAGGACCTCGACGAGTTCGGTATCGTCCGCATCGGCGCGGAGGTCGGCCCCAACGACATCCTCGTCGGTAAGATTACCCCCAAGGGCGAGCGTGAACTGTCGCCGGAGGAGAAGCTCCTGCGCGCCATCTTCGGTGAGCAGGCGCGTGAAGTGAAGGACTCGTCGCTGCGCCTGCCGCACGGTGAGCGCGGTAAGGTAGTCGATGTCAAGACCTTCACCCGCGAGGAACACCGCGACCTGCCCGCTGGCGTCGAGAAGATGGTTCGCGTGGGCGTCGCCCAGCGCCGTAAGCTCACCGTCGGCGACAAGATGGCAGGCCGCCATGGTAACAAGGGTGTCATCAGCCGTATGGTCAGCATCGAGGACATGCCCTACCTCGAAGATGGCCGTCCAGTCGAAATCATCCTGAACCCGACCGGCGTCCCCGGTCGTATGAACCTCGGTCAAGTCTTGGAGCTGCACCTCGGTTGGGCAGCCGACCGCCTCGGCTTCCGCGCCATCACCCCGGTGTTCGACGGCGCAACCGAAGACGACATCCGCGCAGAGATGGGCCGTGCTTGGATGATTGACCACGCCGAGCGCGTCATCACCCAGCGCGCATGGGAGTGGATTAAACAGTACAACTACAGCGAAGAGGAGCTGGAGGATGATGAAGAAGTCCGCCGCCTCTACGTCTATGAGTGGTTGAAGGACAGCGGGCGCTACGATAACACCCTGCTGATGGAAAACCGCACCTACCGCCGCCGCGCCGTGCTGGCCGAATGGCTGCGCGAACAGGGCTACAACCCCGAAGACGTGCTGCTGTACGAGGCGCACAGCGCCACACCCGTCCGCCGCGAGGAAATCGAGCGCAACGCGCTCAACATCTCGCTGCGTGAGTGGACCAAGTTCACCGCCCCGATGGTCGCCAAGCAAATCCCCGACGATGCCGATACCGAGGCGCTGTATGGATTTGCTGACCACGCCATGTTCAGCACGGGTGTCCCCGTGCCGCACTACGGCAAGATGACCCTGTACGATGGCCGCACGGGTGAGCCGTTCGACAACTCGGTCGCGGTCGGCTTCGTCCACATGCTCAAACTCGCCCACTTGGTCGAGGACAAGGTTCACGCCCGCAGCACCGGCCCCTACAGCCTCGTCACCCAGCAGCCGTTGGGCGGTAAGGCACAGTTCGGCGGCCAGCGCTTGGGTGAAATGGAAGTGTGGGCGCTGGAAGCCTACGGCGCGGCCTACACGCTGCAAGAGATGCTCACCGTCAAATCCGACGACGTGCAGGGTCGTATCGCCACTTACGAGGCCATCGTTAAGGGCGAGAAAATCCAAGAGCCGGGCATCCCGTCCAGCTTCCGCGTGCTGGTGAAGGAACTCCAAAGCCTTGGCCTCGCGGTCGAAGCCATCACCGAGGACGGCGAAGTGCTAACCTTCGGCAAGGAAGACGACCAGCGCGAAGCCAAGCGCCAGCAGACCCAGTCCACCTATACCACCACCAACCCGGAGAACTTGGACTAAGCCCCAAGCCCGCCGGATAAAAAAACACCCCACCTCATGTACTGAGGCGGGGTGTTTTTATAATCTCAGGTGACCTACTACATATCACGCGCATGTTAGGCGTATTTTGGGATAGCACATCATCCCTCAATGTTTAACCCAATTCCCCTTCACTCCTTGTGGGTGAAGAGGTTAACGGATGGAGGGAATATAACCTACGGAAAAACTAGGGGGTCGGGGAACACACCCAAGTCCTCAACTGACAGCGGACTGCCGTTGATGTTGAGTTGGCCGAACAGCGATTCCAGCGCGCTGCGGATGGTGTCGGCTTTGTCGTCAGGGGCGGACAGCGTGCCGATAACCAGCGCGTCTTTATCTGGGAGCGCAACGCCAACCACCAGCGTTTTGAGCGCGCTTTGGGTGTCACTGAGAAGGTAGTAGGCTGCCTCGGTCTCACCCCAGCGGAAACCCACGGGGTCAGTCACGCGGGCGCTGCCGATGAAGCTGGCGTCCCCGACAATCTGGCGAAGCGCAAGCTGTGCGCGGTTGACCGGCTCACCACCGGAAACCGGCAGCGGGAACTCGTCATTGGGCGTGACGAACACATACGCCATCAGCCCTTGCAGCGTCCCTTGGTCCGCCACTGTGCCGAACTGTTCGGCAATCACCACGCCGTACTCGGTCGTGAACGACTCCCAGCCCTCTGGCTTAGGGAGCGTGACCTCCAGCCCCTCGTGGGAAAACCCGACCACACCGGCCAGTTGAGGAGCGGTGGGGGTGATGACACTGGCGGGTTGAAGCTCATCCGTCGGGGACGGCTGGCACGCCGACACCATCAAGAGAGCAAGCAGAACGACGAGTACAAGGCGCATAGGGATGATTGAGGGAAGATTACCTGACATTTACACAAAGTATAGCACAGCGCCCGCCGCGCCGCGCCGCCCTTGCAGGTAATTCTAATCTTAAAACGCCCACCGATTCATGTTTTACCGTTCATCAGCGGGTTCTCCCTCATCTAAGCGCCTATCTAGCGTTAATCCCCGGCGGCAGGTGCGGCAGGCGCAGGGCGCAGTTCCAGCACCACCACTGATACCAGAATTAAGACGCCACCCAGCACCTGCACCTCGGTCATCGACTCGCCTTGCAGAAACAGCAGCGCGAGAATCACCGTCATCACCGGCTCGGACGTGCTGAGGATGCTCGCCCGTGCCGCGCCCAACCGGGCGACACCTGCCAGCATCGCAAAGGCCGGAATCACCGTGCTGACCACACCCAGCGCCGCCAGCGCCAGCCATGCGCTGGTCTGGGTCGGCAGGCTGAGGCCGTGCAGCGGAGCGACCACCACCAGTGCGACCAGCCCTCCTGTGATGCTCCAAACGGCGGTATGCGCGGCGGACGACTGCCCCGCCCCCGGCCTCAAAATGCGCCCGCTGATGATGAGATACACGGCGTACAGCAGCGCGTTGAACAGACAGAACAAAATGCCACCCACCGGGTCGGCCAGCGCCGCACCCGCCTCGGAATCGGCGGGGATGGTCAGCAGCACGCCGACCAGCGTCAGACCAAGGGCCAGCCAGCCGCGCACGGGCAGGCGTTCGCCCAGCACTGCGCTCAGGATGGCAACCATTGCCGGATAGGTATACAGCAGCGCGGTATATAGGCTGGCGGGGACGCGCTGAAGCGCGAAAAACGCGCAGGCCGCCACGCACACGAACAACACGCCCATCCCGCCCATCTTCAAGCGTGAGAAACCGGGCGGCGGGGGCGCTGGGCGCATGACCAGCAACGCCAGCCAGACGGCGGGCGCGGCGAAAGCAAACCGCCACGTCAGCACATCCAGCGGTTCAAGCGCGGGGTCGGCGTAGATGATTTTGGCGAGGATGGGCAGCAAGGCGTAAGCCGTCGCTGCCAGCAGGACGAACAACAGACCATCGCGTTGTTGACGGGTCATAGAAGGGGGCGCACCTGATATAGGCCAGAATCGGCGAAACCACGTTTCCGATAGTACACCCGCGTCCCGACGGCGGATATGACCGCCAGAGTCCGGTAGCCTGCCGCCTGCGCCCGTTCGACCGCCGCTTCAATCAGCGCTGTCCCCAAGCCCGCGTGCTGCGCCATGCCGCCCGATTCGCCGCCGATGCCGACCACCTGCCCATATACATGCACCTCACGGATGACCGCCGCGCCGTCTAGTTCAGGTGTCAGCGGTGGAAGTGCAGGGTCGGGCAAACTGAGGCGCAGGAACCCGGCAATTGCCCGGTCTGGCCCAATGAACTGGAGGAACTGCTCGCGCCCAATCTGCGTGTCGTACTCGACCACGTCCAGCGCCAGCGAGTCAGCCTCGACCGACCGGAAACGCACCTCGCGGGCGCGGATGTCGGCGCTGGACTGGCCGCGCCTCGCCACCTCATCTTCGGCCAACTGGCGGAAGTTGGTCATCCGGTTTCCTTCCACGATGTCAGTGGAGGGAATATCGCGGATGATGCGGGTCAGGCGCGTGTATTCGGGCGTATGCGCGATGCAGTCAGCCAACAGATGCAGCAATTCATCATGGGTGTATGGACGCCAATCGCCGCGCTGGTAAATCTGCATCAGTTCGGCGCTCTCGATGAGCGAACACGGATAGACCTTGAGTTCGTCGGGACGGAAGTCATGGTCATCGAATAAGCGGGCGTAATCGGCGCGGTCGCTGTCGGGGGTCGCGCCGTACAGGTTGGGCATCCAGTGGGCGTGAATTTTGAACCCGGCACGCCGTAACAGCGCGACGGCACGGCGGGTGGCTGCCACGTCATGGCCGCGCTTGTTCAGGCTCAAAACGCGGTCGTCGAGGCTCTGGAAGCCAATCTGGACTTTGGTGCAGCCCAAACGCCGGGCGCGCAGGACCTCTGCAGCGTCGATGTGGTCGGGGCGCGTCTCGACCACCAGCCCGACGCAGCGGCAGGTGGCCGTCTCGTTGACGGTGTGCGCCGCCTCTAATTCCGCCCACGTCGCGTATTCATCGACCACCGTGCGCTCGGCCACTTGCCCCGAAAAACGGGCTTGGGCGTCGCGGCTGCGCGACATTTCGTCGGCGTAGACGGACTGCACCACTTGGTTGTAGCTGCGCGACAAATCTGCGCCGTGCAGCGTCAGGTCGGTGGTGGCGTAGCCGTCGAATCGCGATTTTTCGGCCAGCAGCGCACGAACCACGTCCGATTGGTCGATGCCCGCACCGAAATCGTGCAGCGCGTCGAAGACCCGTTTGACGAACCAGATTTGGTAGGTCTCTGGGTAAAACGACCACGTCCCGCCGAGGATGATGACCTCGACCTTATCGGTCGGGTGACCGATGAGTGCAAGCTGGCGCAGGCGCGTCATCATCTGCAAATAGGGGTCGAAGGCGTTCTGTTCCGCCCGCTGCGCGCCCGGCTCATCGCTGAGGTAGCTCTTAGGCATCCGCACATCGTTCGGACAGAACACACACGTCCCCGGACACGGAAACGGCTTGGTCAAAATGGTGACGGGCGCGACGCCTGAACTCGTCCGCACCGGTTTGAGCTGGAGTCGGCGCATGGCCTCGGCGCTGAACGGCGGGAGGTCGCCCGTCCCTGCCCACTCGCGGTACGCGGCGATAAGGTCACTGTGGCGGTACATGCCGCCGCCCGGCTTGGGGTAGGTGCGGACAATCTTCTGGAAATCTTTTTCACCCGGCGGAATCGGCGCGCTCAGCACAGCGCGCAAAATGGCGCGCAGCGGGGCTGCGTGTTCTGGCTGGTTGTACTCTACGTTGGGTTGGTGTTTGCGGCTCATCGGGCGGTCATCCCCGCTGCCGGTCTAATCGTCATCGTCCTCGCCAACGACATCCTCACCCGCGATTTGGGCATCGGTCAGCCCAAATCGGCGCTTACGGCGATTGTAGTCGAGGATGGCCGCGAGGAACTCGTCACGGCTGAAATCCGGCCAATAGACCGGGGTGGCGTAGTATTCGCTGTACGACCCCTGCCAGATGAGGAAGTTGCTCACGCGCAGTTCGCCGCTGGTGCGGATAATCAGGTCGGGGTCGGGCAAGCCTGTGGTATACAGGTTGGCCGCGATGGTCTCTTCGGTGATTTGGTCCGCTGGGATACCGGACTCGACGATGCGCCGCACCGCATGGACAATCTCGTCGCGCCCGCCGTAATTGAACGCCACATTGAGAATCAGGCGCTTATTGTTCTTGGTATGTTCGCAGGCCTGTTTCACTTTGCGCTGAAGGTTTTCGGGGATGCCGCCCAGCTCGCCGATGTGGCGAATCTGCACGCCATTTTCGTGCAGCTCCCGCAGTTCTCGGTCGATGACCATTTCGAGGATACGCAGCAGCAGTTTGACCTCACGGCGCGGACGCCCCCAATTCTCGGTGCTGAAGGCGTAGACCGTCAGGATTTCCACGCCGAACTCCACGGCGGCGCGGATGGTCGAGCGCAGGTTTTCGGTCCCACGCCGGTGTCCCTCAGATCGGGGCAGGCCGCGTGACGCCGCCCAGCGCCCGTTGCCGTCCATGATGATCGCCACGTGGCGGGGGATGCGCTCTGGGAGGCGCGGGTCGGCAAACGGGGCGGGTTTTGTGGGTTCAGCGATCATAGCGGCCATGCTCTCTCTTGGCTCTCCTCGAAAAAAATCGTCGGCTCGCGGGATAAGCGCGTCCGCCCCAGCGTACGCCTGCCTAGACTTCCATCATTTCTTTTTCTTTGGCCTTGGTCAGCTCGTCGATTTGCGTCATGAACTGATCAATGGTCTTCTGCACCTCAGATTCGCCGCGCTCAAGGTCATCTTCTGAGATCATGCCCTCGTTCTCGAACTCCTTGAGGTCATCGATAGCGCTGCGACGGATGTTCCGCAGCGAAATGCGGGCGTCTTCGGTGCGCTTGTGCAGCACCTTGATCAGCTCCATACGGCGCTCACGGGTGAGCTGCGGCATATTGATGCGGATCTGTCCGCCATCAACACTGGGGCGCGCCCCGATATTGGCCTCCATGATGGCCTTCTCGATGGACTTAATCGTCCCGGAGTCGAACGGGCGGATGAGTATTTGCATCGGTTCGGGCGTGCTGATGTTCGCAAGGGAGCGCAGTTCGCTGGCGACCCCGTAATAATCGACCACCAAGCGGTCCACCAAGCCGGTCGAGGCGCGGTTGGAGCGCAGACCGGCGAGGTCCTGCTCAAACACCCCCAGCGTGGCCTTCATCTTGTGGCGGGTCTCTTTAAGGACATCCTCTACCATAACAACCAGACCTTTCCGTACAGGGCGATTTTTGACATCGCAAAGACACACCCTATGATACAGTACACCGTGAGAGGTGGGTATTGCTTAAATCTTTAATCTGTAGGGGGTGAGTGTACCACAGCATGGCGCACAGCCCCTTACCGCACGGGGAGGTGTTTGGGTGGCACGCATCGCGGTGGCAGGTCTCATCAACATCGAAACGACGCTCAAGGTCGAGGCATTTCCCGTTGAATATGCGGCGGTGCGCTATCCCTTCTTCGGCGTCAACAGCAGCATATCCGGCGTGGGCTACAACGTCTGCAAAGCACTGATTACCCTCGGTCATGAACCCCAGTTCATGTCGCTCATCGGGCAGGATGACGCTGCCCGGTTGGTGGCTGGGGAACTCTCGGCGCTGGGGGTAGCGCAGGGGGGCGTCCTGCCCCTGCTCGACCACACCCCGCAATCGGTCATCTTATATGATCCCAGCGGTCGGCGCGCCATCTTCACTGACCTCAAGGACATCCAAGAACGCACCTACCCATCCGACACCGCTGGCGCGCTGCTGGAGGGCGCGGCGCTGGCGGTCATGGGCAATATCAACTTCAGCCGACCACTGTTGGCTATGGCACAAGCGCGCCACATCCCCATCGCTACCGATGTCCATGCCATTGGCGACCTCTACGACGCCTACAACAGCGATTATATGGCCGCTGCGACCCTTTTGTTCCAGAGCCACGAACACCTCCCCTGCGCGCCGGGTGACTGGATAGCGCGGCTGTGGGAAACCTATCAAACACCCATCAGCGTGATCGGGTTGGGCGCAGACGGTGCGCTGCTCGGCTTATATGAGAGGCGGCAGATGATGCATGTCCCCGCAGTGACGACTCGCCCGGTCGTCAGCACCATTGGCGCAGGCGACGCGCTGTTTTCGGCCTTCCTGCATAGCTATTTTGAGACCGGCGACCCGCTGGCGGCGCTGCGCCGGGCGGTGGTCTTCGCCTCATATAAGATTGGCGTGGCGGGTGCGGCAGATGGCTTCCTAGACGCCCACGGACTGTCGGTGTTGTGCACTAAACACGGGGTTTGAACGGCAATTTAGAATATCCGTTCACCCAAGCAGTCAAAATAGTCTATAATTGCAACAATCACCTGCCCCAAAGGAGCGCCGCCGATGTGCCGCAACATCAAGCCGCTGTTCAACTTTGAGCCGCCCGTCAACGACGACGAGGTGCGCGCCGCCGCGCTTCAATATGTCCGCAAGATTAGCGGGTTCAATAAGCCATCGAATGCCAATGAAGCGGCTTTTAACGCGGCGGTTGAAGAGATCGCAGCGGCGTCCGCCCGGTTGCTGGCGACGTTGGAGACCCAAGCGCCGCCCAAGACCCGCGAGGCCGAGGCGGTCAAAGCGCGGGCGCGCAATCTGCGCCGGTTTGCGGGCTGAGTCTTATCTTTTTGCCACTAACGAACACAGAGGAGAAAATCATCATGCGGAAAATCGTCGTGACCGAGTTTATGGCGCTGGATGGCGTTATCGATACCCCCGCTTGGAGCGGCCCCTACTGGAATGATGAAATCTCGGACTTCAAGGGCGAAGAACAAGCAGGCATCAGCGCGCTGTTGTTGGGGCGAGTGACCTACGAAGGGTTTGCGGCAGCATGGCCGGAAAGCACCGACGAGGGTGCGGACTTGATGAACAACATCACCAAATATGTGGTGTCCACCACGCTCCAGAATCCCACATGGAACAATTCGCACGTCATCAGCGGCGATGTGGCCGCTGAAATCGCCAAGCTCAAGCAGCAGGACGGCGGCGACATCCTCGTTTATGGCAGCGCGACGCTCGTACAGACCCTCATGCAGCACAACCTCATCGACCGCTACCGCATCCTGATGTATCCGGTGGTTGTCGGCAGCGGCAAGCGCATGTTCAACGGTGACGCGACCGCCACGCTCACCCTATTGGAGAACAAGACTTTCAGCGGTGGGGTTATCGCCCTCACCTATGTGCCGCAGGGGAAATAGCGCTAAACCAACGCGCGTTAAACTATTCTATCGTGCCTCAACCGCGACCGGCACGACCAGCTCTAGGCCGGACTGGAAGCGGAGGGTCAGCTCGAAGGTTTCGCCCTCGACCAGCGGCTGTTGCAGGTCAATCAGCATGACGTGGGA
>JALONW010000367.1 GCA_025454725.1 Anaerolineae bacterium | reverse complement strand
GATAAAATCGACGCGCTGGGGCAGACCCTCAGCGGCGCGCTGCTGGACGAAAAACAGCGCAAAGACGCTGATGCCTTCTACCATATCATCGACCACTCGTTCAGCGGAATCCGCACGCGTAGCGCCGACCTGATGCCGCTTTTAATCGGTGTCGAGACCATCAATATTCCGGTGTTCCGTGAGGCGCTTCGGATGGTGCTGTTCACCGCCAACGACGCCGCCGAGGCCATCCGCAAGCTGGAAGCGTGGTTTGACGACGGCATGAACCGGGCGTCGTCGCTGTTCCGCGACAAGTTACAGCGCTATTCGCTCATCGGCGCGTTTGCGCTGGTTCTGCTGCTGAACGTCGATACGCTGGCGATGGTGCGCTCGTTCTGGATTGACCCCAGCCTGCGCGAGGCGGTCGCGCTGGCCGCTGAGGACTTCATCCAGACCGTGCCGGATGAGGACGAACAGGGCGCCGCACCGACGCCCGCCCCGTCAGTGTTGGACCCGAACGCCACCCCCGTCCCGCCAGAGGCCGCCAGCGATGAAGCGGCGGTCGAGGAGTTCGAGCAGAGCGTGGAGGACGTGCGCGCTACGGTGGACCAGCTTTTGCGCCTGAACGTCCCCATCGGCTGGACGTGGCAGCCCGCCGACTGCACCTCTGACGCCGATGACCAGATTCGGCTGTGCGAGAGCGCCAACAATCTGTGGAACTTCTTCGACACGACCAACCCCGACCTGTTTACGCTGTGGCTGGGTAAAATCGTCGGGCTGGTGGTCTCGGCCATCGCGGCGGCACAGGGTGCGCCGTTCTGGTTCGACCTGCTGCGGAAGCTGACCTCGCGTTGACACCCGACTCGCTCGCGTTCTTGACCTCCCCGGCGGGGGAGCGTCTGCTGGCCGACCTCGCCCATCAACCGCTGACCGATGCCGACACGCTGGCGGTGATGAGCGCTCTGCGGAAGGTCTATCCGTCCGCGCAGGCCGCCGCCGCCGTCGAACAGACCAAACTCCGCCGCGCCGCCGCCGAAAAATTTGGCGCGGACGCGGCGGTGATGTTCTTCACCCGTGACGCGCTGGAACAGGCCAGCCATCCCGCCGCCCGCCGCTGGCGCGCCGCCCAACTATCCGGTCACGTCGTGGACGCAGGTTGCGGAATCGGCGCGGACAGCCTGACCTATGCCCAACGTGGCTGTGATGTGTTGGGGCTGGACCTCGACCCGCTGCGCGTGGCGCTGGCCGAACACAACGCAGCGGCGCTCGGCCTGTCCGACCGGGCGCGTTTCGCCGTCCACGACACCACCACCGGCCTCCCCGGCGCGCCGGATTGGGCATTTTTTGACCCCGCCCGCCGCGACGCACGCGGTCAGCGCATCCACCATGTCGAGCGCTATCTGCCGCCGCTTTCGACCGTGCGCCGCTGGCCCAACGCCCAGCGCGTGATGGTCAAGCTGTCGCCCGGCGTCGCGCTTGACCAAATCAGCGGCTATGGCGGCGAGGTGGCGTTTATCTCGGTCAATGGCGACCTGAAAGAGGCGGTCCTCGTGCCGTCCGGCGCGGCGCAGACCCACCGCGCCGTGCTGTGCGATGGGGAATCCGTCCATGAGTGGGCATGGCACGCGCTGGACGCCCCCGCCCCGTTGACCCCCGCGCCGTCCGGTTGGCTGATTGAAGCTGACCCCGCGCTAATCCGCGCTGGGCTGGTGCAGCACGCGGCGCTGGCGTGGGGCGCAGCCCAGATTGATGAGACCCTCGCCTATCTGGTGGCCGACCAACCGCCCATGACGCCGTGGGCGCGGGCGTGGCGCATCCTCGACGCGATGCCGTTCAACCTGAAAAAGCTCAAGGCCTATTTAAGCGCGCACGGGGTTGGGTCGGTCACGGTCAAGAAGCGCGGTCACGCCATGACGCCCGATGAGCTGATGTCGGCGCTCAAGCTGCGCGGCGGCGGCGAGTCGCGGACGCTGGTGCTGACACGGCTGGCTAGTCAGCCGTATGTGCTGGTGTGCGCGGACTATGCGCCGCCTAGCGCCGACGCCTGAGGAACTGCGCCCCGGCCATCAGCGCCACGCCGACCTGCACCCCAATCGCAATCCACAGCCACGGGATTTCAGCCGGGGCGCTGGCGGGCGCGATGACATCGGTCAGCGGGGCAGGTGTGCTTCGGATGGATGCCACCAGCGTCGGGTCGGGCGTGGGTGACGGGGATGGGCTGGGTGTGGCGGTCGGCAGACTGAGCGATACCGGGACGCCAGCAGCCGTGGCGATGCGCCCGACCGGGGTGGCCTCGTCGGTGATGGGCGCGGGCGAGACGGTCGGTTGGGCGGCCTGCGGGCTGGGCGTCTGGGCGATGAGGGTCGCGTATTCAGCGGCCTCAGCGATGGCGGTGGCGATGGCCTCATCCGGCAGCGGCGTTGCGGTCGAGGTCGGCGTGGGGGTCGGCCAGCCCTCCGGCAGCGGGGTCGGGGTATATGTCCCCTCGTAGGGTGGGACCAGCACGATTTCACCGATTTGGAGGCGGCGGATGTCGTCGCTGCTCTTGGCGTTGAGCGTCAAGAAATACGGCAGGTCATCCCACGTGTAGCCGTAGGTGAGCAGGATGTCGCCGATGGTCTGGTCGGGCTGGACCTCGTGCATGATGTTGCCGAAGTTGTCGAGGCCGACCACGAACGGCGGCGGCCCCGATGCGACCGCTGCGCCGCCCGAACCGCTGCTGCGCGGGGCAATATAGGTCGAACCACCCGGCGAACCGAACACCAGCACAAACGACTGGCCGGATGCGCCCGCCGCTGACGCGATGCCGATTTCTTGATAGTTGGGGTTGGTCATCCCCCGGTAATGGATGGGGGAGTTCAGCCAGAAGCCCCATGCGTCACCGACGCCCGCTCGGCTGCCCATGTAGATGTTCTCGCTGACCCAACTGCCGGGGTAGCCAGCGGCAGCGGCGCGGCTGGAGGGGGTAGAGCCGTCGGCCTGTGTGTGGCTAATCTGGCCGGTGTTGACCATCCATTGGGCATGGTTGAGCGCGGCGGCACTCAGTGCGCCGTTGAGTGTATAACCGGGCAGGCCGAGCGACGAACGCAGGCCGTTAATCCGTCCGAGCAGGTCGCTGACCGCATCTTGGGCGCTCGAAGGGGACGGCGCAGCCAGCACGGCCAGCGCGCACAAGAATATGAAGAGTGGGAACCGCCGTTTTGTATCCATGAGTCAGGATTGTAACATGCTCAAACCTTGCGCCTGCTGTACGGTTTCCCAACGCCCTACAAAACCTTTAGGGAAGATTGTCATCGGTTGGCGTACCCTTTGTCGTATACGGGTGTTATGGTATGTACCTAAACTCCCACCATCCTTTTCCCACCCCGCGCCCGACGCGCCCTCACCGTAATTTGTCCTCTTGGTAGAGCTGAGCTTAGAACACAATGGTACACGCAAACTTCATCTCGATTGTTATTGCCCTGTTCATCAGCTACTTGATTGGGTCGTTCCCGACCGCTTATTTCTTGGGCAAACTTAAAGGCGTTGATATTTTCGCCACCGGCAGCGGCAACATGGGCGCGACCAACGTAGCGCGCACCTTCGGCTTCTACTGGGGCGTGGCGGTCTGGCTGTGGGACAGCAGTAAGGGCATCGTCGCCATTTTGGTCGCTCGCCTCATCCTGCCGGAGGACATCTGGTTCGCGTCGGTGTTCGCCGGGGTTATGGCGATTATCGGCCACAATTGGTCGATTTGGGCGACGCTGCTGACCGGCGCGGTGCGCGGCGGCAAGGGGGCGGCCACCGCCTTCGGTACGCTGTTGATGGTCGCGCCTGCCCCGGCGATTGTTGCCATCCCGTTTGCGGCCTGCCTGCTGGCAATCATCATCACGCGCTACATGTCTCTGGGCGTCCTAATCCTGTTCGGCACGTCAATGCCGTGGATGTACTTCTTCTCCGCCGCCAACAGCGATGCCATTCCGGTCTGGCCGCAGATTTACGCCGCGTTGGTCATGCTGCTGATTCTTTACCGCTTCCGCGACAACATCCACCGCCTGCTGACCGGCACAGAGCGCCGCCTCGGCGACCGTTCCCCCGCTCCGATGGATTAGCGGTCGGCCAAGCCTCATCCCTATAACACGAATCATCCCGCGCAACGGTAAAATTGGCGCGGGATGATTTCTTTTTGGCTCATGTTCAGAATGGATGAGCAGTAGTCCGTCAAGAGGATAGGCGAAGATAATTAACCGACCGGATGATGCTGATGTTTTCAATCAGTGGGCGCGCAAGCGTCGGTCCCTACACCAACGACCCATCTTGGCGGCTAAATGCCAACGGGTTGAACGACCGTTTTC
>JALONW010000366.1 GCA_025454725.1 Anaerolineae bacterium | reverse complement strand
GTTGACCGCTGGTGGTAATCGTGTGCTGCGAGGCAGCTCGTGGAGCTATACAGGCACCAGCGTCTTTCGTGGCGCGGTCCGTGACCTTGGGGCTCCTACTTATTCCAGCGACTGGGGGTTTCGCTGCGCCCGCTCTTTCGTCACAGAGTGAGAGAATTCTGTTCTGCAGATGGTTCGGGGCGTGGCGTCTAGAACCTCACCTCTGCCCCTCTCCCGAGGAGAGGGGTTTTGGCGTGTGGAGTGGGTAGCGCCGCCTGTCAGCGAGTGGGGGTGAGGTTTACCCCAACACGTAGCCCAAGAACTCACGGGGGCCGGGGTAAATGTCGAGGGTGGGTCGGTCGCCTTCGGGGACGACGCCGTTCCAGAGCTGGCGCAGTGTGTCGTCGCGGACCAATTCTTGCACCGAATATTCGACCAAGAGTCGGAAATCGATGTCATTGGCGGGGACGGCCAGAGCGTAATATTCGCGGCTGTACCACGTATCGGTCAGACGCAGGTCATTGGGATAGGCCTCGATGTGCGGCAGGAGCTTGAGGCTGTCCGCGAACGCGACATCGGCGTTGTTGTCTTCGAGCAGTTGCAGCGCGAGACTGGATTCGTCGGTCTGGAAGCCGCTGATAAGCGCGTTGACCCGTTCGGCCTCGCGCACGGCGGCGGCTGATGAGCCGGGTTCATTAAAGGTCGTTGCGACGGTGAGTCCGCCGCGCAGCTCCTCGAAGCTGAAGATGTTGGAGTTGGCTTTGACCATCAAGCGCAGTCCGTGGACAAGATAGGGCGCGGCAAAATCGACCCGTTCGGCGGCCTGCCAGTCAGGCGGGATACCCAGCGCGAGGTCGGCGCGTCCGTCGGCGACGGCCTGGGCGGCGTCGCCCGGCGCGGTCGTCACCAGTTCTAGGCTGACGTTCCAGCGGCGGGTGAGCGCGTTGACGAAATCGCGGTGGAAGCGGTCGAGGCGGCGCTCGGATTCGGTGGCGTTGGCGAACTGTTCGGATGACAGCCATGGTCCAGCAATCCGCACCGTTCCGCTGGTCTGAATGCGCGGCACGGCGTAAACCGACGGGTAGACAATGTTGGGCGCGAAATCAGCGGGGTTGGGTGCGCCTTCTGGGAGATTGGCCCAGACCGGCACGCCGTCGAAGCTTTCGTCGTTGAAGTGGGTGCGGCGCAGTTCAGCGAGTTTGTCCTCACGTTCGAGGTGTTGCAGCGTCCGGTTAATCAGGCTGCGAAGCGGGGCATCTTGGCGGCGCATGGCGGCGGCGTAAGGCAGCAGTTCGATGGCATCATCAAGGGCGCGCTTGCTTTCCGGCTCGAAAGCGGACAGTTGCAGTAGACGGTGGCGCGGCGCGGCGATGCCGTCCACGTCCCCCGCGCCCAGCGCGCCGTACATGCGGTCGTGGGTGGGGAAGGTCTGGATATTCCCGTTAAAGCCGACCCGTGCCGCCCACTCACGCAGGGCGGACTCGGACGGCGAGCCGAGGACGACGCCGATGCTGCGCCCGTTCAGGTCGGCCAGCGTCTGCGCGCCGTCGTCTGAGCGCACCATGACCGAGACCGACCCTTGATAGTAGGTTTGGCTGAAGTCTACCTCGTCGTCCCAGTCCCGGCGGTGAACCATGGCCGCCAGCAGGAAATCGACCTCATTGGTCGCCAGCATCTCGAAGGCGGTTTGACGGGTGACTTGGCGGATGCGAACCTCGACGCCCCATGCCTCAGCGACGGTGCGGGCGAGGTCGGCATCGAAGCCCTGCACCTCACCCCGGTCGGTGAGTTGGCCGAAAGGCGGGTCGGTATACAGCACGCCAATCCGCACGCGCCCGGTCGATTGAATGCGCGCTACGGCACTTTCGGACAGGACGGCCTCGGTCTGGGCGCTGGTGTCGAAGGGAATGGGGGTGGGCGGGACAATCGTAGGTACGGGGTCCTGCGACTGGGCGGGCAGCGCGAACACCAGCAGTATCAACAGCAGTAGGGTGCGTCGGCTCATGAGGGTACAGCCTCCTCGTAGAGATGGTTTTCACGGATATAGGTCAGCACCGACTCCGGCACGAGGTATTTGACGCTCTCGTGGTGGCGCAGGCGGCGGACAACATCGGTGGATGAAATCTCGACCAAGGGGGATTTTAGCATAACAACGTTTTTAGCAAGGCCGGGCAGAACGGCTTCATGTTGGTCAGCGCGCAGTTCTCCCTTCACACCAAGGCGGCGCATGACCGCGACCGTCAGGCGACCGTCGGTAAATAGCCCGTCAGCGCGCCGCCAAGTGGGCAGGTCGCGGAACATATCTTCGCCCATAATGAAGGTGAAATCGGCGTCGGGATACTGGGCGCGCAGCAGTTCTACCGTATCGATGGTGTAGTGAGGGCCGGGTCGGTCTAAATCGACCCGGCTCATCTCAAAATAGGGGTTATCGGCGATGGCTACCGCCGTCATCGTCGCCCGATGTAGATCGGACGTGCGAGTGTGGTCTTTGTGGGGTGGTGTGCCTGCCGGGATGTAGAGGACCCGGTCGAGGTGGAGTTCTTCACGTCCGTGTTCGCCCAAGATGAGGTGCGCGATGTGCGGGGGATCGAACGTGCCGCCCACCAACCCGATGTTTCTGGTCAATCCGACCACTCCAGCTCGTAGTTGCCGATATAAACGGTATCACCGACCTTCACGCCGTGTTCTTCCAGCGCCTTGGAAACGCCCAGCACCTCAAGGATGTCTTGGAAGCGCAGAATGGCTTCGTCATTGTCCCAGTGGGTCATCTGGGCGGCGCGCTCGATGCGGTGGCCGCGAACGTGGTATAAGCCGCGCTCGTCACGCACGATCTCGAACGGCACATCTTCGTTATAGTCCGGCTGCAACACATCCAGACGGACGCTGTGCATCTGAGTCGGCTTGGGCAGTTTGGAGACGACCTCTAATACCGCGCCCAGCAGCGGGCGGACGTTTTCTTGAGTCGCTGCACTGATGGGGAAGACCTTCGCGCCCATCGCCTCTAGGGTAGCCTTGACGTGCGGCCACTTTTCCTGTGCTTCGGGTAGGTCCATCTTGTTATAGGCCACGATCTGCGGGCGTTCGGCCATACTCTCGTCATACAGCGCAAGTTCGCTGTTGATCTGGCTATAGTCAGCCAGTGGGTCTTCCGACGCGCCGCTGATGACGTGGATCAAGGCGCGGGTGCGCTGGACGTGACGCAGGAATTCATGGCCGAGGCCGACGCCCATATGTGCGCCCTCGATCAGGCCGGGGATGTCGGCAAACACGAGGTCGCTGTCGTCGTAGACCACCACACCGAGGTTGGGTTCGAGTGTGGTGAACGGGTAATCGGCAATTTTGGGGCGGGCGTTGCTGACGACCGACAGCAGCGTCGATTTGCCCGCGTTGGGGACTCCGACGATGCCGACATCGGCGATGAGTTTCAGTTCTAAGACGATCCAGCGCTCTTGGCCGGGTTCGCCTCGTTCGGCGTAGCGCGGGGCTTGGTTGCGGCTGTTGGCAAAACGCTGGTTGCCGCGCCCACCGCGTCCGCCCTTGAGCAGGGTAACGGGCTGGTCTGGCTCAACGAGGTCGGCCAGTATCGTGCCGGTCTCGGCGTCCTTGATGACCGTTCCGGCTGGCACCTCAATGATGAGGTCATCAGCGGAACGCCCAGTCTTGTCGGTGGTCCCACCTTTGTTGCCGTGATGGGCTTTGAAGTGGACTTTGTTCTGGAAGCGCGAGAGGGTATTGGTCTTTGGGTTGACGACAAAAATGATGTCGCCGCCCTTGCCGCCGTCGCCGCCTGCGGGGCCGCCGAGCGGCATGAATTTTTCGCGCCGGAAGGAGACGTTGCCATCGCCACCGTTGCCGCTGCGGACGTAGATTTTGACTTCATCAAGGAACATGGGTTGGGTTTGTACTCACGTGAACTACTTAGAGATGTATTGTAGCGGGCGGGCGATAGGGCGGATAGTGCGGGTTCATGTAGGGCGGGATTGTTAACCCAAAACGGACGCCTGCACGAGGCGTCCGTTCTTGATTTAAGGTGAGTAGGACTGCTTTCTAAAGCTCGACGAAGTACGACGCTGCCGCTTGATCAATCAGGTCGGGGGTGAGTTCGGGCGGACGCTGCTGGTAGTTGGCGATGTCAATGAGCTGCGAGAGGATGTCACGCGGATGGACCATCCGCAAGTCGCGCCCTTTGGCGATGTACCATTTCTTGACGAGGTAGGCCAGCGCTTGCTCGTCGTAGGGAACCTTCATAATCTTGCACATGATTTTGAAGATGTCTCGGAACTGTTCCAGCGTCGGGTTGCCAATCTCGATCTTGTGGCGGATACGGCGCAGGAAGGCCTCGTC
>JALONW010000365.1 GCA_025454725.1 Anaerolineae bacterium | reverse complement strand
ATGGAGGCGTCAGACGTGACGTTGGTCAGCGGCGACCTGCGGGCAGTCTCGCGGGCGGTCGCCCTCAGCCGCGCCACCATGCGCACGATTTACCAAAACCTGTTCTGGGCGTTCATCTACAACATCGTCCTGATCCCAGTGGCGGTGGCCGGTGCGCTCGTCCCGATGCTGGCCGCCGCAGCTATGGCTTTCTCGTCGGTCTTCGTGGTCAGCAACAGCTTGCGACTGAAGGGGAAAACCGTGTAGTGGTTTTAAGCGGCGTTAAGGGAGGGTTCCAGCGGGGAACCCTCCTTTTTTGTTGCCTGTTTTGGGACGAACGGCGAGGCGTACTCCAACCACGCTGGTCTCAATGCCTCAATCGGCGTGGATGATGTCAAGCAGGCTGTGTTCTGGCGTCACTGCAATCACTCGTGCCAGATGATGAACCATTTGCGATTTGCGATTAGCCTAGTCCTTTCGAATGATTTTTTTGCGGATCGGGGTTTTTTCGGTCATGATGAAACAAAGGGAGACATAAACCTCCTTACACGTCACGCTCATACACAGCGAAAGTTGGTGGCGAAATGAGCGAGCCGAACGAAAAAATCGAGCAACTCCAAGCATGGCTCAATAAACTACGTGAAGAAGTCCGTGCCAATTCTGGCGATTTCCAACGCCTAGAACCTGTGCTAACCGAAATCTTGGACACCATCCATGCCCAAGAAAGGATTGGTTCAGCCCCCAGCCAAGATGTGTCGGTGCTGTATGCCGACTTAGAACGGCAGGTGCAAGAACAGACAGCTGCCCTAACCCGCGCCACAACCGCACTCAATACACAAATCAATGAGCGCGAGACCACCGCCCGCAAGCTGCGCAAAGCCTACAACAACCTTGAAGTCCACCTCAAGGAACACATTACCTACCATACAGAGCTAAACCAGCGCCTGCTCAACCAGATTGAAGAACAGAAACGCACCCAGACCGTCGAAAAAGAGGAGCGCATCCTGACCGAAGCGCTGCGCGACACGTTGACCGCCATGAGCAGCACGCTCGACCTCGATAAAATCCTCGACCATATCTTGGATACCGTCCGGCGGATTACGCCCTACGACGGGGCGAACGTGCTGTTGGTCGAGTCAGACCTCGTGCATGTGGTGCGCCAGCGCGGGTATGGTGACAAAGGGGCAGATGTCTCATGGTCGAACCAGCGCATTCCGGTGGCGAAACTGGCCGTCCTCCAGCAGTTGATCGACATCGGGAAGCCGGTGGCTATCCCCGACACTGCCACCTCGCCGATGTGGATCGGTTTCCCCGACCTCGCGTGGGTCAACTCTAACGTCATCGTCCCGATCCGGTCTAACGGCAAAATTTTGGGCTTCCTGTCGTTGGACAGCGCGATACCGGGCTTTTTCACCCAAGTCCACGCCGAACGGCTCCAGACGTTCGCCGATCAGGCCGCGATTGCCATCCAAAATGCGCGCCTGTTGGAGCGCGCTAAACATTCGGCGGTGATGGCGGAGCGCAGCCGCCTCGCCAACGAACTCCACGACACCATCTCGCAGACGCTTTGGTCGGTCAGCCTGATCACTGAACGCCTGCCCGCCATCTGGGACCGAGACCAAGACGAGGGTAAGCGCAGTTTAGCCACCCTCCACCAGTTCGCCCAGAATGCCCTGACCGAAATGCGCTCGCTGCTGCTGGAGCTTCACCCATCGTCGCTGAACAATAAGAAACTCAGTGAACTGATCCAACAGCTTGCCGAGATCGTCGCCAACCGCACCGGCCTAGAGATCGTGGTTCAGATCGGTGAGCAGGAACCCGTCTCGCCCGAAATCCACTTCGCGCTGTACCGGGTGGTGCAAGAGGCGCTGAACAACATCGTCCTGCATGCCCGCGCTAGCCGCGTCGATATTGACTTCAACAGTTCTGGCACGCGCATTGACTTGACCATCCGCGACAACGGCCAAGGCTTTAACCCAGCCGATGTCGAGACCGGACGGCTCGGCCTAAGCATCATGAGCGACAGAGTGCAGAGTATCGGCGGCAGCATCCAAGTGGTGAGCGAGAAAGGCAAGGGCGCTGCTATCAATATCGTCTGGGTAAAGCCCCCTGAACCCCCTGCGACCTAGAAAAGCACACCGGCGACCATGCCGAGTCAGGATATAGACCGATGGACAGCGCAGACCCAATCCGTATCGTCATCGTCGATGACCATGCCATGCTGCTGAAGGGGTTGGGTGTCTTCCTCAAGAGTTACCCCGACCTCCAGTTGGTTGGCGAGGCCGCCAACGGCAAAGAGGCGCTGGTGCTGTGTGCCGAACAGCGCCCCGACATCGTACTGATGGACCTAATGATGCCGATTATGGACGGAATTACGGCGACCCGCCTCATCCACCGCGATTTCCCCGATATTGCGGTCATCATCCTCACCAGTTTCGGGGAGGAGCGCCTGATTAAGGAGGCGCTTGAGGCCGGTGCGTTGAGCTACCTGTTCAAGAAGATTTCGGCGGACAATCTCGCAGCAGCCATTCGGGCGGCCAAACGGGGTGTGGCGACCTACGCGCCAGAGGTGACAGAAATCCTCGTGCAGTCGCTGCACAGCCCCAAGTTCATGTTCCATGTGCTGACGCCGCGTGAGCGTGAGGTGCTGGGGCTGATGGTCAAAGGCTTCGGCAACAACGAGATTGCCCGTGACCTGAACATCACCGTCTCGACCACCAAATCGCACGTGAGCAGTGTCCTGAGCAAGCTGGGGGTCGCCAGCCGAACCGAGGCCATCATCATGGTGCTGGCACACAACGTGAATTTAGGGGCTTTCTACATCCCCTAAAAGCAGCAAATCAGCCCAAAGTACGACTTCATAACCCACTTACTGGCCGATGTTTCGACAAACGTTACGGCCTATACTATTTATTAAAGAAGGGTGCAAAAGTTGACACACTGTCCACCGCTTTGCATCCATGCAATATCTCTTTGACCAGCGTTCTACCTTGGACGCGGGCAATAAAAAAAAGGACATAAGAATCATGGAACCCATGGGATTAATCGCTTGGTTGGTGGTGGGTGGCATCGCGGGCTGGCTGGCAAGTAACGTCATCCCGACCGGGCTGGGACTCATCGGCAATATCCTCGTCGGCATCGTCGGCGGTTTTCTGGGTGGATTCCTGTTTAACGCCATCGGCGAAGTTGGCATGACCGGCCTGAGCCTATGGAGCATCTTCGTCGCCTTTATCGGGGCGGTCGTGCTGCTGTACCTCATCCGTCTGGTCAACGGGCGCGGGCGCATCGGCGCTTAATCATCCCGCTGCCCCCTCCCCATTAAATGACCACAGAAACGAGATAACGACATGAACACAGACCGTACCTATTACAGCCATGACGCCGAGGTGCGCGCCCTGCGCACTCGAACCGTATTGACCGCGATTTTCTTGATGGTGGGCTTGGGCATAGGCGCAGTCGCAGCGCTGCTCTTTGCCCCGATGAGTGGGAAAAAGACCCGCCATAACCTTGCCCAAGGGATGGAAGACGGCCTGCGCGCCGGGCGCGATTCGCTCGAGCCGGTCGTCAAGCGGCTGGAAAAAGAATTTTCCGAGCTGCGTAAGAGTGTCGAAGAGCGCATCAAATGACCCATTTTGGCATCCATTGACCGCTGTTGATAAAGAATAAAGTAAGGAGTTCACCATGAGCAACGAATTCGGCGTTTTGATTCACCCTAAACGTAACGTCATCGTGGCTGATTCTCAGGACGCCGACCACGCCCAATCGGTGAACCCCAACCCATCTAAGCGTGTCCGCTTTGCTGCCCCCCATTCCGGCGGCAGCAAAGCCCGCCACGCCAGTCTAAAGGTCACCACCCTTCTGCACCACACCGCAAATCCTTTGACCGTGCGGCGCAGCGAGATGAAGAACACGCCTCGCTTGCTGCTAGAAGACCCTCCGCGTTTTCACCTCGCCAGTGCCACACATCACGGGGAGAAAACCAGCGACACAACAACGGTCTCCTTCGAGCAAGCCCGGACTGTGGCGAAAGAAATGGGCTATGACTGGACGCGACTGGATGAGGTCATCGCGTGTTTCGTCCATGCCCGCCTGCTGATGTCGAGGGAGCGCCATGAACGGTACGAACACGCCAAACCGTCGAAAAGCGAATGAGGTCATCACCCTACATCGTGATGACCGTCCGTGAAAAGAGGAATACCCCATGACCAAAGCAATGGGCGTCTGGATTGACCATAAACGCGCCGTCATCGTGACGGATGTCGATGGTGACGGCGGTCAGACCCAGCAGATTGACTCCAACATGGAGAAGCGCGTCCGCTACAGCACCCCGCGTCCGGGCGGCGGCAC
>JALONW010000364.1 GCA_025454725.1 Anaerolineae bacterium | reverse complement strand
TTTCTCGGTTATTTTGCTCAGCGCTACGGCTTCGAGATTATGGGCGTGGTGCTGCCGGGTGGCTCGACCTTGACCGAGCCCAGCTCACGCGAGCTGGCCGAACTCATCGAGATTATCGAGCGTGAGGGCATCAAGACTATTGTTGTCGAAGCCTCTAATACCAATCCCATCACTGACGCGCTGGCCGAACAAGTCGGGATTGAGCGAATTTTGCTCTACAGCGAGTCTCTGAGCGAGCTTGATGGCCCGACCCCGACTTACATCGATTTCATGATGTACAACGCTCGTTCTATTGCTGAGGTGTTGGGTAGGTAAGAGAGACGATCTGCAATAAAACCAATCACACGCAGCCGATATAAAGGGATAAACCGAGGATTGAGCATCTTGGTTTATCCCTTTCCATGTGGTCTCTTATGCGGGTTAATCTCTAGCATTTCTTTACCTCAATTGAAAATATGCTGGAGTAGGTCAGACTGCGTTTTTTTCCAAATTGGCACATCATGGATCAAACCGTCTAGCAAAGGGTAACGTACAACCCATAAAATTTTGTGTTTTAGGTACCGAAGGTCATCTACGACTTAAAGGTGCGAGTCATCACAATATGCCTGTGACAAATATCACAATCTTCGCAAAATGACATGCTTTCCCCTGTTAGCTCACCTATACTCCAAGTAGTGCTTGCAAGAGGGGATCATCAATATGGAAGCGCTTGATTTAGCCCGTTTACAATTTGCTGTGACCACCGTCTATCACTTTTTCTTTGTCCCACTCAGTTTGGGTTTATCGCTCATTATTGCATTGATGCAGACCGCTTACGTCCGCACCAACCAAGAGAAATACAAACTCATGGCCAAGTTCTGGGGCAAACTGTTCCTAATTAACTTTGCAATGGGAGTCGTCACCGGCATTGTCCAAGAATTCCAGTTCGGCATGAACTGGTCGGAGTACTCGCGCTTCGTCGGTGACATCTTTGGCGCGCCGCTGGCAGTCGAGGCGCTGGTGGCTTTCTTCATCGAATCCACCTTCTTGGGTGTGTGGATTTTTGGCTGGGATAAGCTCTCGCGCCGCGCCCACCTCACCGCAATTTGGTTGGTCGCGCTGGCCGCCAACATCTCGGCGTTTTGGATTCTGGTCGCCAACAGCTTCATGCAGAACCCAGTCGGTTACACCATGGGGGAGAGTGGTCGCGCCGAGATGAATGACTTTTTCGCGCTCATCACCAACCCCAACGTCTTGCTTCAATTCCCACACGTCGCGCTGGGTGGCCTGACCACAGGCGCGTTTTTTGTAATCGGCATCAGCGCTTATCACCTGCTGCGCGGGACAAGCAATACCGAGGTCTTCCGCACCTCGGCGCGTATCGGCCTGATTGTGGGGACGGTGGCGGTGTTTGGCACGATGATCGCCGGTCATGCACAAGGACAGCGGATGGCCGATACTCAGCCGATGAAGTTGGCCGCTGCCGAAGGCTTATGGGATGATGAAGACCCCGCCGGTCTGTCGATGTTCCAAATTGGCGATGAGCAAAGCCGCGAAGCGATCATCAATATCCGCATTCCGTCGCTGCTGAGTTTTTTAAGCTACAACACCCCCACCGGTCAAGTACGCGGAATCAACAGCCTACAGGCCGAGTACGAGGCCCTCTATGGCGAAGGTGATTATGTCCCGCCTGCCATCTGGCTGACCTACTGGAGTTTTCGGGCGATGGTCGGTGCTGGAATGCTGATGTTCTTGTTGGCGCTGGTTGGTTTAGGGCTGTTTTTCACCCGTCGGCTCGAAAAATCACGTTGGTTCTTGCGCGGGCTGGTGGCCGCGATGGTGCTGCCTTATCTCGCCAACACCACCGGTTGGCTGTTGACCGAGGTTGGGCGTCAACCGTGGATCGTTCAAGGCATCATGCGCGTTGAAAGCGCGGTTTCGCCTAATGTTACTGTGCCGATGCTGTGGATCTCGCTGATTGGCTTTACGTTGGTCTACAGCCTCTTAATTGTGGCTGATGTCTATCTGATGCAGAAGTTCGCCCGCGCAGGCGTCGGCGGCAGTGCTACTGTCCCAACCTTGGACGTTCCCGAAGCTGCCAGCCTCAAAGGTCTGTATTAAGAAGGAGCCTTTGTCATGGACTTGCAAACGCTGTGGTTCATCCTGATTAGTGTTCTGTTTGTCGGCTTCTTCATCCTTGAAGGGTTCGATTATGGGGTCGGGATTTTGCTGCCGTTCGTCGCCAAAAATGACACAGAACGCCGTGTGACCATTAATACGATTGGGCCACACTGGGACGGTAACGAGGTTTGGCTGCTGACCGCGGGCGGTGCGATTTTTGCCGCTTTCCCGCATTGGTACGCGACTCTATTCAGCGGATTTTATCTCGCGCTGTTTCTGATCCTCATCGCGCTGATTTTGCGCGGCGTAGCCTTCGAGTTCCGCTCCAAAATTGATAATCCGCGCTGGCGTCGCTTGTGGGATTATGCCATTGTGTTCGGCAGTGCTGTTCCGGGTCTATTGTGGGGCGTCGCCGTCGCCAATATTGCCCGTGGCGTGGCGATTGACGAGAGCATGAACTATATCGGTTCATTTTTCGACCTGCTTAACCCCTACGCGCTGGCGGGCGGCCTAACGACCCTGCTGCTGTTCACGATGCACGGCGCGCTGTTTCTGAGCTTGAAGGCGGGTGGGGTGGTGCAGACCCGCGCCATCCAAATCGCCAAGCGGCTGGCTGTATCGGTAGCAGTGCTGGTGGTGGTAGTTGTGTTGGTCTCTGCGCCCCAGCTCCTTGACCGTCTGACCATCTTCACGGTTTTGGCGCTGATATTAGCGGTCGCAGGTTTGGCGCTGGCACTCTACCACACGCTCAAGTCGGAGCGTTTTGGCCTCGCCTTCGCTGGGACGAGTACGGCGCTGGCTGGCGCGGTGCTGCTGTTGTTCTCGTACCTGTTCCCCCGGGTGATGCCCAGCAGTCTCGGTGAAGCGTTTGACCTGACCATCTACAACGCCTCATCGAGCCAATATACCCTCAGTGTGATGAGCGTGATTGGTTTGACGGTTGTACCGATTATTCTTGCCTATCAGGCGTGGACGTACTGGGTCTTCCGTAAGCGGCTGACCGAAAAAAGCCACTTGGAGTATTAGCGAGGGCAGATGGGGTGGCTTCTGCGGCACCCCATCAAACTCTCTCGCTTCTTATTAGAATAAACTTACGATCTACCCGAAGACGGGGCGCGCCGCCATAGACGTGCCCCGTCCTAGTATCCAGCAGCGCTCAAATTACATCGAGGACACCGATGGACAAACGCTTGATGTCCGAGGCGCGCCGCCACCGTGTCATCTTTACCATGATGGCGGCCATAGCCGTCTTAACGGGTTTGATTGTCATCGCACAGGCCGCGCTGTTTAGCCAAATCGTCAGCCGCGCCCACCTCGGTGGCGCATCTGCCGCTGACCTGACCAGCCTGTTGATTGGGTTAGGCGTGGTTTTAGTCGCACGCGCCGTATTGGCTGGCGCGATAACCCGCTTGAGTGGGCGTTTGGCGGCCACGATCAAAGCCGACCTACGAGGACGACTCTTGGCTCGACTGGTTGCGTTGGGACCGACTTATCTCCACGGCCAGCGCACCGGGGAAATCTCACACCTGCTGACCGACGGCGCCGATGGATTCGACCCGTTTTTCCGTGACCTGCTGCCTGCACTGTTGATTGCCGCCGCCGTGCCTGTGATGGTGGTCTTGGCGGTGCTGCCAGTCGATTTGCTGACCTTCGCCATTCTGTGCATCACTGCGCCGCTGATTCCGTTGCTGGGCGGCATTGTCATCGGGCTGTTGCGCTGGCAGATCAAAGATTTTGGTCCAGGATTGACCACTTTGATTGAAGTGGTTCAGGGCAGTCGTGAAGTGCTGCTGCTGAATCCGGTCACTAAAATGGTTACGGCTTCTCTATCTCTAGGGAGTGGTGCATCACTGGGGCCAGAAGGGCCGAGTGTAGAAATTGGAGCCTACTTCAGCTTGCTGCTGGGTCAGGCGCTTAAGGTGTCGCAAGAGCGGCGCAAATTGCTGTTGAGTGCTGGTGCCGCAGCGGGTCTGGCGGCTGGATTTAACGCGCCGATTGCGGGTGTGTTCTTTGCCCTGGAAGTCATTTTAGGAACTACCTTTGTCGCTTCAACGGCCAGCGTTGTGCTGCTAGCTGCGGTGGTTGCGGCTTGGATTGCTCAAATTGGTCTGGGATCTCAGCCCGCTTTTGCCCTACCGGCCTATGAAGTGCGTAGCTTGCTGGAACTACCGCTTTATGTGGGTTTGGGTCTACTAGCCAGTCTGGTTTCGCTGCTTTATGTCCAGGCGTTG
>JALONW010000042.1 GCA_025454725.1 Anaerolineae bacterium | reverse complement strand
TTCAGCGCCGTGTGCCAGATTCTGATGTGATTTTCAGCCGGTCGTTGGCTTATGGTGTGCTGATGATTGGCCTGATTGTCGGCTATTTCCTGCTCACGCTGGGCGCTGGTTTAATCGCGGCGGAACTTGTGCCGAACAACCCGCTGCTGATTGCGCTGACGCTGTTCGTGATTGCGGTGCTGTTCCAGCCCGTGCGTTCGGCGCTGCAAGACCGCATCGACACCATCTATTTCCGCCAGCGCCGTGAGTTGGGCGACCTCGTGGAGGATTTCGGCCAGTCGCTGGAAGACCTTGGCAATGCTAAAGCCGCACAAGAAGCGTTCGTCAAGGTGGTCGAGCAGGGTGTACGCCCTCGCCATGTCTTGGTGTTCACCCAGCGCGCCAGCGCGGGCGACTACATCGCGGAAGGGACAGGCATCCGATTCTCGCCGGAGAGCGCGATTATCGGTGCGCTCAAGGCGGCCAACGCCCCGTTGACCTTTGCGCCCGGTGCTCCCTTCCCGCCGTCGCTGGTGGCCGAACGCGCCCGCCTAGAGGCACTTCAGCCATCAGTCATCACCAACATGAACACCCCCGACCAGTTGATTGGGTTTGTGGTGTTCGGCGCGCCGCAGGGGCGGGCGGTCTACCACTTTGAGGAGGTTCGCTTCCTCAATGCACTGACCAGCCAGCTTTCGGTTTCGTTGGAGCGCTCACTGGTCGTCGAGTCGCTGGAACAGCGCGTCCGCGAGCTGAACGTGCTGTCACAGGTCGGTCAGGCTGCCAACTACACCAACACCCTCGACGACCTGCTGGAACTGGTGAGCGCGCAGACCAGCCGTCTGCTGCCGTCGGACTACCAGTACATCGTGTTCTTCGACAACGCCAACGAACAGCTCTACTACGCCTTCTTCCTCGAGGGCGAGGAGCGCTACAACGAACGCGAACAAAACCGCTGGTCACTGGGCAACGACCTGTACAGTCAGATTATCCGCAGTGGTCAAGCGCGGGTCATCGAAGATTATGCGCGCCTTAAACAAGCTGGCGGGATGCGCCCACTGGGCGACAGCAACAGCATCCGCCCGTTTATCGGCGTGCCGCTGATTGCCCAAAACCGGCGCTTGGGCGTGTTTGCCATCGGCAAGCGTGACGCACAGCCCTACACCAGCGAGGAGGTGGCGACCTTCACCAACCTTGCCGGTCTGGCTGCGACCGCGCTGGAAAAGGCGCAGTTGTTCGACGAAGTGAACCGCCGCGCCCGCCAATTGGCGATGCTCAACGACATCAGTCAAGAGCTAGTGGCCGCCGAGACCGACGACGTGGGCGCGCTCTTGCAGCTCATCACCCGCAGCGCCGTGACCATCCTCGACTCGGAGGCCGGTTCGCTGCTGTTGGCGGATGATGACGAAAGCGGTGATATGATTTTCCGCGCCGTCATCGGCGGTGCAAGTGATGAACTGCTCGGTCAGCGCGTGCCGTCCGGTCGCGGTCTGATTGGGGAGGTCGTCCGCACAGGTCGTCCGCAGGTCAGCAACCAGACCCAGAACGATGAGCGCTGGCAGGGTGAGGTGGCTAAAAGTAATTTCCGCACCCAGTCGATTCTGGCTGTGCCGTTGATTGCGAAAGACCGTACCGTGGGTGTGTTGGAGGTGCTTAACAAGAAGGACGGCACGGCCTACCGCGATGAAGAAGTCGACCTGCTGACGACGTTTTCCAGCCAAGCAGCGGTCGCCATTGAAAATGCGCGTTTGTTCGCCATGACCGGCAGCGCGCTTAACCAGCGCTTAGAGGAACTTCAGACGCTAGAACAGATTGACCGCGACCTTGCCCGCGCGCTAGACCAGCGCGCCGTGGGGACGATTACGGTGAAATGGGCGAAGCAGGCCACCGGCGCGCCCGCTGCGGTCATGGGTGAGGTTAATCTCTCGAACCTGACCATGCGCGTGCTGGCGATTGACGGCTATGAGCCGAGTGAATATCCCTCCGGCGCGGAAGGCGGTATCTGGCCGCTGCACAAGGGTATCGTCCGGCGCGTGCTGCGCACGGGCATCGAAGACCTCGCTGACCTGCGTTACGACCCCGACTATGCGCCTAGCTTGACGGGGGCCATCAGTCAGATGACCGTCCCGTTGGTCTCTGGTGAGGAAATCATCGCACTGCTGGTCTTGGAGACGAATGGCGACGCCCCGTTCACGCTGATTGAACTTGAGTTCGTCAAGCGCTTGGCGGAGCGCGCCAGCATCGCGCTGGCAAACGCCCAACTCTATGAGCGCATCGTGCGGGCGGCGGAAAACAAGAGCGAGTTCGTCGCGTTCGCCGCGCACGAACTGAAGAACCCGCTGACCTCGATTAAGGGCTTTAGCGATACGCTGCTCAATCCGCGTATGGCCGAGGTCATGTCGGGCGACCAGCGTACCCAGTTCCTCGGCGTCATTCGCTCCAATGCCGAGCGGATGCAGGCCATCATCGACGACCTGCGCGACATCGCGGCCAGCGACGCCGGTAAGCTCAAGATTGCGTCGGAGCCGCTTCAGTTCCACACGGTGATTGAGGACACCCTCGCGCCGTTTGTCCAGATGCTGGAACAGAAGGAACAGACCATCATCCAACAGGTGCCGGAGAAGCTCCCGACCATCTACGGCGACCACAAGAAGCTGGCGCAGGTGCTGACCAACCTCGTGAGCAACGCGCACAAGTACAGCCCGCCGGGGACGACCGTTACGCTCAAGGTCGATGTGATGGACGGCTATCGGATGCCCAACGGCAACGAACTGGGCGAATGCCTCTATGTCAGCGTGAAAGACAGCGGTATCGGCATGAGTCCGGCAGACTTGAAGCGTATTTTCCGTGAGGACTACTTCCGCAGTGAGGACACCCGCGCCCGCGCCCAGAAGGGGACGGGCTTGGGCATGATGATTACCCAGCGCATCGTCGAGGGGCATGGTGGGCGCATCTGGGTGGAGAGTGAGCTTGACCACGGCTCTAACTTCCAGTTTGTCATCCCGCTGCACCGTTATGATGACACCAAGACCCTATCCACGACCAACACCGGCGTTCGCAAGAAGATTGTGATGTCGTCGCCGGGGAACGTCCAATCTGAGGGTTAGTCGTTCGAGGGCGGTGTGTCAAATCCGCGTTAGAATCGCGGCCTTGATATTCCGTCCCGGTTATAGGGTGTGCTACAATCTTAAATCCTAAACCCTACCTGTCTGTGGCAGGCGGGAACCCTAGCAGAAAGACCCGACGTGAACGATTCCTACCTCGCGAACGATTTTGATTCCATCCGCAACGCCAAACCCAACGCTGGTGGCTTGGTCACGTTGGCAGTTGTGCCGTTGGTCGATACCGTCGTATACCCCAACGTGATTACTCCTATCCCCATCCTAGACCAGCGCGGTCTGGCGGCAGTTCAGGCGGCGGTTTTGGCTGGCCGTTCCGTGATTGGCCTAGCCCAGCGCGATGCAGACCTGACTCAGCCGCAGGCCAAAGACCTCTACACCACTGGCACAGAGTTGGCGCTGGCGCGGGCGCAGATGCCGTTTGGCGACAACAAAGACACGGTTTTGGCGCAGGGTCGCCGCCGTTTGCAGGTGGTCAACGTCACCCAGAAGGACCCCTACATCGTGGTTGAGGCGCGTGTTTTGGCCGACGATGACACCCAGAACGAAGAAATTGAGATGCTGGCGCGCACGGTCTTGGAGATGTTCAACCAGATGGCCGAGATGAGCGAAGGCGTCCATGATGACGTGCTGGACTTTGCCGGGACCATCTACGACAACGGTTGGCTGGGCGATTTCGTCGCCTCGACCCTGCCGCTGACGTTGGAGGAGCGCCAGCAGGTGCTGGAAGCGATAGATGTTCCCGGTCGCCTGCGCCTCGTGGCCGGTCTGCTCAACCGTGAACTGACCATGCTGGAACTGCGCGAAGATATCGCTGGTCAGGTGCAGTTCGAGATGTCCAAGAATCAGCGTGAGGCCTTCCTGCGCGAGCAGGTGCGCGTCATCCAAAATGAATTGTCGGAGGGCGACCCGTTCCAACAGGACTTGGCCGACATCCGCAAGCAAGTGGCCGAGGCCAATCTGACACCGGATGTGCGCGAGCGCGCCAACAAGGAACTGTCGCGCCTAGCGGTCATGCCGCCGATGGCTCCTGAGGTCGGCATCATCCGCACCTACCTCGATTGGATTGTCGGGCTGCCGTGGATAACCAAGACCGATGACGTGCTGGACATTCCGCACGCCCAGCGCGTGTTGGATGAAGACCACTACGGCCTGAACAAAATTAAAGACCGCATCTTGGAGCATATCGCCGTCCGCAAGCTGGCCGCCGATAAGACCAAAGCGCCCATTCTATGCTTCGTCGGGCCGCCGGGGGTGGGTAAGACCAGTTTGGGGCGCAGCATCGCCCGCGCACTGGGTCGCAATTTCGTCCGCGTCAGCTTGGGCGGCCTGCGCGACGAAGCCGAGATTCGCGGCCACCGCCGGACGTACATCGGCGCGCTGCCCGGTCGCGTCCTTCAGACCATGAAGCGTGCTGGGAGCGTCAACCCGGTTTTCATGCTGGACGAAATCGACAAACTGGGGCAGGACTTCCGAGGCGACCCCGCGTCGGCGCTCTTGGAGGTACTGGACCCCGAACAGAACAACGCCTTCAGCGACCACTACCTCGACATGGACTATGACCTGTCGCAGGTGTTCTTCATCACCACCGCCAATGACCTCTCGACGCTGCCGGAGGCGCTGCTCGACCGCCTAGAGGTGATTGAGTTCCCCGGCTACACCGAGGAGGAGAAGGCGGCCATCGCCCAACAGTACCTCGTCCCCGAACAGCTCAAGGCCACCGGTATCGATGACCAAGGCATCAAATTTACGGAAGATGGCGTCAAGATTATCATCCGTGAATATACCTATGAGTCGGGTGTCCGTAATCTCAATCGTGAAATCGGCAACGTGTGCCGCAAAATGGCCCGTCAAGTGGCCGAGGGCAAGAAACCAGCCAAGCGTGTGACGGCGGACGTGGTGCATAAGCTGCTCGGCGCTCCCCAGTTCATTGAGGGGCAGACCAATCGCACCGATTCAGTCGGCTTAGTCACGGGGTTGGCGTGGACGCCCAACGGCGGCGACACGCTGACCATCGAGGTGAGTATCCTGCCCGGTAAGGGGACGCTGATGCTGACCGGCAGCCTCGGTGAGGTGATGCAGGAATCGGCGCAGGCGGCGATGTCGTATACGCGCAGCCGCGCTGCCGAGTTTAACATCCCTGATGAGGACTTCGAGGAATATGATGTCCACGTCCACATCCCAGAGGGCGCTGTCCCCAAGGATGGCCCGTCGGCAGGGATTACGCTGGCGCTGGCGATTCTGTCGGCCTTCACTGAGCGCAAGGTGCGCGCAGCGTTCGCCATGACCGGCGAAATCACGCTGCGCGGGCGGGTGCTGCCGGTCGGCGGCATCAAGGAGAAGGTCTTGGCCGCCCACCGTGCCAAGATTACCGAAATTGTCATGCCTAAGCCCAACGGCAAGGATCTTCAGGACATCCCGGCCAAGACCTTGCAGCAGATCAAGGTACATCTGGTCGAGGACATGCAGCAAGTCTTAGACTTGTTGCTGCTAGAAGCCCCTGCCGAGCGCCTGCGTGATAAGCTCCGCAGCGAGAAGGATAAGAAGCCCGCCAAGAAGAAGGCTAAGGCTGAAACTGAGGCCGCGCCCGCTGAATCTGCGGCTAGCGCGCCTGCCAAGCCGGGGCGTAAGCGCAAGACTGATACCCCGGAGGCCATGCCACAATGACCGCCGCTGAGGCTGACGCTGTACGACCTGCCCTAAGTCCCATTCAAGACCAGACAGAGGCGTGGATGCCCACCGCCGTAGACCTGACCGCCATCGCAGAGACGTTGATGGCGTTTGCTAACACTCGTCAAGGCGGGACGTTGGTCATCGGAATAGGGGAGGGGGGCAAGGTCGAAGGGGTCGATGAGGCTGTGCCGGTCATGGACCGTGTGTTACAGGCGTCCCTCAGCCTTACGCCGTCACTGATTATCCCGCTGCCTCGCGTGACCGACGTTGATGGGCGGCGGGTGGTGACGGTGACGGTTCCGGCAGGGATGGCACACGTCTACTCGTTCGGTGGGCGCTACCTGACCCGTGAGGGGACCTACAACGTCCCCCTACAGCCGGTGGCGCTACGCCGCCTGCTCATTGAGCGCGGCGAGGTCACATTTGAGGCCGAACCCGCCTATGGCTTGACCCGTGATGCGCTGGATTGGGAACGGGCGCAGCAGTACGCCTCGACCATCGGGGAGCGTGACGCTGAACAAGCGCTTTTACAGCGTGGGTGCATCGTCCGCATGGGGGAACAACTCTGCCCGACCCATGCGGGTGTGCTGTTGTTTGGCCGCGACCCGCGCCGGACGCTGCGCGGCAGTGAGATTACGGCGGTGCGCTTTGCTGGCACAGTCATGGGCGATACCTTCACCCGACAGGATATCATCGGCACGCTGCCCGACCAGATTAAGCGCGCCGAAACCTTCCTGCGTGACCATCTGCGGAAGGGTGTCCAACTGCGCGACAGCATGGCGCGCACCGAACAGTACGAGTACCCGCTGGAGGCGGTGCGTGAGCTGGTGGTCAATGCTGTCGCGCACCGGGACTACAGCATCCACGGCGACGGAATCCGGCTGTACCTGTTCGCCGACCGTTTGGAAATCACCAGCCCCGGCAGACTGCCCGGGCCGGTGACGGTCGCCAATATCCGCGATGAGCGCTTCTCGCGCAATCCGGCGCTGGTACAAGTCTTGGCTGACATGGGCTATATCGAGCGTCTCGGTTACGGTGTTGACCGGGTGCTGGAGCTGACCCGTCAGCACGGCCTGCGTGAGCCGGTCTTCAACGAGACGAGCGGCGGCTTCAAGGTGACGGTGTTCAATACGCCCGCGCCGGTGGTTATCCCCGCAGCCAAACCGACTAGTCATGAGTCAGTGGTGGTCGAAGCGGCAGCGGTGGCCGCTGCCCTGCCAGACCAACCTGTGACTGGCTTGCGGGCGGTCTATCGTCATCTGCCGCTGAACCCCCGCCAAGAGTCGGTGTTGGATTACCTCAGCGAGGCGGGCAATACGCGCATCACCAACAGCGAACTCCAGCGGATGCACCCCGATGTCCATCCAGAAACCATCCGCCGCGACTTGTCCGATTTGGTGTCGAAGGACGTGCTTGCGAAGATGGGCGAAAAACGCGGCTCGTACTATGTCGTCCGCCGCCACGACGGGGATTAACTCAAGCGCGCCCCGATGAAGTTGGGATGACCGCGCAGAAATTCGTCGATGCTGACGGCCTTTTTGCCCGCCAATTGAACGCTGGTGGGGACAAACAGGCCGTTTTGCGTGCTGATTGCTATACCGTTCCCGTGTTTGACCACCTCGCCCGGCGCTGCCTGACCGTCTGCTGGGCTGCCTGCGAGGATTTTTAGGGTCTGGCCGTCCCACTCGGTGAACGTCCCCGGCCACGGGGTGAAGGCGCGCACCTGTCGGTCAATCTCGACGGCGGTGCGGTTCCACTCGATGCTCCCGTGTTCCTTTTCAATCTGATGCGCCCACGTCACGCCTTCTTCGGGCTGGGGGGTGGCTTTCAGGTCGCCGCGCAGATAATCGTCCAATGTTTCGACCAGCAGGCGCGCCCCCAAGCGTGACAATTTATCGTGCAGGGTTTGGGCCGTCTCGGTCGCGGTAATATCTACCGCTTCGCTCCGAAGCATCGGGCCTGTGTCGAGGCCAGCCTCCATCTCCATGATGGTCACGCCGGTTTCCGAGTCACCAGCCAAAATCGAGGCTTGGATTGGGGCAGCGCCGCGCCAACGGGGGAGCAGTGAGGCGTGGACGTTGATGCAGCCGTATTTGGGGATGTCCAGCACGCTTTGGGGCAGGATTTGGCCGTAAGCGGCCACGACGATTAAATCTGGCTTGAGGTCAGCCAACTGGGCGACCACCTCTGGCTTGCGTAACTTTTCGGGCTGGAACACCGGTATATGATGGACGAGTGCCGCCTGCTTGACCGGCGACGGCTGTAACTCTTGTTTGCGTCCAGCGGGGCGGTCGGGCTGGGTATAGACCGCGATGACCCGGTGTGCGCCGCTGAGGGACCATAACGACGGGACGGAAAATGCTGGCGTCCCCATGAAGATGACATCGACCATACTGGCTGCTCCCTGAATGACGTGGGCGGACTCCGCGCACCGCTAAACCCATCTTTTTCTTGCGTCCAGCATACCAGATTGTCGGGGGAATCTCATCGGTGCTGCTTGGTGATAGTCTCCGAGCGGCCAAACCTCGCCTCTACGGAACGGATAACCCCTGTTGATATGATTTCCGCCCAAGACAGGTCATGGATGTAAGGCGGTGGGCGACCCGCCGCATCCCCTACACCCCAAAACGGTCATTTGACCTGTTGGTCTTAGGGTCGCCCAGATTGAAATTTGATGTAGGGGCGAGGCTTGCCCGCCCGTTGATGCCATAATCGTCAATATCCTAATGCCTTTGGATATATCCCTCAGCCTGTTTTTGATGCGTTTGTCCTGCATCTGCGCTAGGACGCCCTTGCAGCGCGGCCTAAACCCTCTGTATAATGCTTATTCACATGTTGAGACCCCATACGCCGATTGGCGTATATTTTTTGGAAGGACGAACCCCATGAGCCAAGAAATCCTCAAGTCGCTGGAGGCTCCTGACCGCGGCTTCCCCGACATCCGTTCCGGTGATACCGTGAAGGTACACGTCCGCATCGTGGAAGGTGACAAGGAGCGCATCCAAATCTTCCAAGGCATCATCATCAGCATTCGCGGTGGTGGCAACGAGAAGACCTTCACCGTCCGCCGCATTGCCAGCCACGGTGTCGGTGTCGAGCGCACCTTCCTGTTCAAGTCGCCCCGTGTCGATAAGATTGAGGTGCTTCGCAGCGCCAAGGTCCGCCGCGCCCAACTGTACTACATGCGCGACCTGCGCGGTAAGGCGGCCCGCCTGCGCGAGAAGCGCCGCCCGACCCCCGCGTCGTCCTAAGACCAATCACCTACAACCAGCGCGTTTTTGGGGGCATGTAAACATGCCCCTCTTTTGTATTTCACGTCTAAGGAGGTTTCATCAGCCATGCGCCGTCCGTTAATCGGCATCACGACCGCCTATAATCCCCCCAGAGACGAGCGTGACATCCCACGCTATGTGTCGTATACCCGTGTGGCCGAAAATGTGGCGGCGGCGGGTGGGCTGCCGGTGTTAATCCCCAGCACGGTGGACGATGAGACACTGCGCGCCCTATACGACCGACTGGATGGGGTGCTGCTGCCCGGCGGCGGCGACATCGACTCGAAGCACTGGGGCGAGGAGCTTCACCCGAAGGCTTACGGCCTCGACCCCGCCCGTGACCACACCGAAATCACGCTGGCGCGCTGGGCGGTGGCCGATGACCGACCGCTGTTCGGCATCTGTCGGGGGCATCAGGTGGTGAACGTGGCGCTGGGCGCGGCGATGTACCAAGACATCCCCTCGCAGTATGAGAGCGAATTGTCCCACGCCAACTTTTTGCCGACCCCGCGTGATTTCCGCGCCCATGTCATCGGGATTAACGATGGGTCACGGCTCGCGCAGATTATCGGGCAGGTGAATGCTGTCTCAGTTAACAGCATCCATCATCAGGCCATCAAGCAGCCCGCGCCGGGCATGGTCGCGGTGGCCTACTCCCCCGACGGTTTAATTGAGGCGACCGAGATGCCCGGTAAGCGGTTTGCGCTAACCGTTCAGTGGCACCCCGAAGACCTGTCAGCAGATGAGTCGCAGTTCAACCTGTTCAAGACGTTCGTGGCGGCCTCAGCGGGCGCGTAGACCCTGTCTTGCTCAAGAAAACACCCCTATTCAAGCCGGATAGGGGTGTTTTGTTTGGCGCGATTGTTTTTAGCCGCGTGACATCTGACGTTTTCCCGGCCAACGGCTGTAGATGCGCGTGAAATGGGCAAGCGTGCGGAAGGCGTCTTGGTTGCCGAACTGCGACGGTGTGATGCGCCATGCCCAGTTGCCACCCAGCTTGCCGGGGGTGTTCATCCGGCAGTCCGCGCCCAAGCCGAGGACATCCTGCATGGGGACAATGCAGGTGTGAGCGTTGCTGCCCATCGCAAGGCGGATGAGTTCCCAGTGGGGGCTGTGGCCGATGTCCTTGTTGAAGTAGGCGATGCAGTATTCGCGCTCGCCGGGGTTGGCCTCACCTTGCCACCAGCCGACTGACGTGTTGTTGTCGTGCGTCCCGGTGTAGACCACGAAATTGCTGTGGATATAGTTGTGCGGTAGGAAGACGTTATTCGGGTCGCTGAACGCAAACTGGATAATCTTCATGCCCGGGAGGTTAAGGTCATCGCGCAGCTGCTCGACCGCCGGGGTAATCTGGCCGAGGTCTTCCGCGATGATGGGTAGGTCGCCGCCCAGCGCGGCCTGAATGGCGCGGAACAGGTCGATGTTTGGCCCCTTCAGCCAGCGCCCCTTGACGGCAGTTGCTTCACTGCCGGGGATTTCCCAGTAATCTTCAAAGGCGCGGAAGTGGTCAATGCGGATGATGTCGCTCAAGGCAAGCGCGGCCTTCACGCGGCTAATCCACCATGTATAGCCTTCGGCTTTGTGGACATCCCAACGGTAAAGTGGGTTTCCCCAGCGCTGGCCGGTCGCGCTGAAGTAATCGGGCGGGACGCCCGCCACCACGGTCGGTTTGCCCGTGGGGTCGAGGTAGTAGTGGTGCGGGTTGGCCCACACATCTGACGAGTCGTGGGCGACGAAGATGGGGATGTCGCCCACGATGCGGACGCCGTGCGCGTTGGCGTAGGATTTGAGTTCTTCCCACTGGGCGAAGAATACCCACTGGCGGAACTTGACTGACTCGATGTCGTCGGCATATTTGGTGAGCGCGTCGGCGAGCGCTTCTGGGTCGCGCAGCGCGAACGGCGCATCCCACTCGACCCATGCCCGCCCGCCAAAACGCTTCTGTTTGAGCGTGAAGAACAGCGCGAAGTCGTTGAGCCAGTCGGCTTGACCGGCGCACCATTGGGTAAAGGCTTGACGATAGCCCTCATTGGCGGCGGCCTTGAAATTCTGGTAGGCGGTTTCGAGCAGTTGGTCGTGATACTCGATGACTGGGCCGTAATCGACGGTGTGGTCGGGGAAGCGCGGCGACTGGGCGAGGCTGGCACTGGTCAGCCAGCCGAGCTTCTCCAGCCGGTCTAGGCTGATGAGGTTGGGGTTGCCCGCGAATGCGCTCAGGCACTGGTAGGGCGAGTCGCCGTAGCTGGTCGGGCCGAGCGGGAGCATCTGCCAGAGCGACTGGCCGGACGCTTGCAGCATATCAACGAAACGGTAGGCGTAATCGCCGAGGTCGCCGATGCCGTAGCGACCGGGTAGGGAGGTGGGGTGAAGCAGGACGCCACTGGCGCGTGCGAAGATGGACATGGCTGGTACTCTTTCGATGGCTAAAAGTGTTGGATGTTACAAAAAGAAACCCGCCGTTGATAATACTGCAATCGGCGGGTGTTCGTTGAGTCTACTTTAGATGGTTTTGTGCAGAACGCCTAGAACACGTCGTAGATGGTCATGCAGATGAGCGTGACCACCAGCAGCGCCATGCTGATGTTGGATGTGCGGTCGAGGCGCTGCATCAGCGGGGTGAGGACGCTGTATTTTGCCGGGTCAACCTGACCGTTGACCTCTGCGCCCTTCACAGCGGCCACAAATTCCTTATAGCGCTTGTTGATGCCGAAGCCGTGGCCGAAGGCGGCCAATCCGGTCAAGGAGCCGAGGCTGAGGATGGCGAGGCCGATTTGGCTCTGGCGGTGTGCGCCAGCTCCCCACAGGGCAAGGCCGGCGATGGTGGTGACAATCGAGGCCGCCGCCATAATCTGACCGAAGCTGGTGTATTTGGCGATTCCGAGCTGGTAGTTGATGGCGGCAGCCTGCATCCCCACGTTGACACGGCTGACGATGAGGAACTGGTAGAGCGCGAAACCAATCCAGATGACGGCCCCAAAGACGTGGGTAAGCTGTAGAATGGCGGTAACAATCGGCGGTACAGTCATGTTTGGGTCTCCTTTAGAGATAAGACAAACTCAGTTGGACAGCATGAAGGCGATTAGGTCAGCGGTGTCCTGTGGAGTGAGGACTTGGCTGTAGCGAGCGGGCATCGCATTGCCATAGCTAGGGACAATGTGCGCCCATGGGCTGATGATGCTCTCATAAGTATACTCTTCTGCCGACTGGCCGCTAACGCGCTGACCGGCGACTTGTCCGTAGCCCTGTACGGTCGGCCCGACGTTGCGCGACCCGTCCAGCGAGTGGCAGCTCGTGCAGGTCGGTTGTCCGCCAATGCGCTCCGCGAACAGTTCTGCGCCGCGTGCCGGATTGCCGACTGGCAGGCTGTCGAAACCGGCGGGTGGTATTTCATCAGCAGGAGCGGGCGCGCAGGCGGCCAACAACAGGCTGAGGGTGAGAATCAGGGCAAGCCCTAGTCGTTGCATCACAATAGACTCCTTATGGGTGGGAGGGATAACCTACCTCAGTGGGGATGATACGCCTCTGGATAGGGTGATTCAATATCCGGTTGCATACGCTGTATTATAAATCTACGACGTAAATCAGTTTATTCGGGCTTATTTTGTGGGATTTTTCTCATATCACCCTTTTGTCCCGCTTCGGTAAGTAGTGCTAAAGCGCGACAGGTGCTATAGTAGTGGCTGTGCTGTCTGCACACGCGGAAATGAGGGGAACGCTATGCGGAAGTCGCTGGTTATCGGGGTCTTGGTTTGCTGGGTGCTGCTGCATGGGTTCAGTGGGTTTGCCCAGTCGGGGATACGCGCCTTGGTGGTGAACGAGGCCTCGAACGTGCGGATTACCCCGGCCATTGGGTCGGAAGTCATCGGCAGTGCGCCGAGCGGCTACGTGTTCGAGTTCGTCAACGCCCGCAGCGCCGATGGACAATGGCTGCGCGTTGATTTCAACGGGAACGAGGGCTGGGTCAACATTACCCCACTGGTCATCCTTCAGGGCGATATTAATTCGCTCCCGGTGGCCGACCCGCGCAGTATCCCTTACGGCGGCTTCGAGTCGCCGCGTGCGGGGCAGACCAATAGAGTTTCACCTGATATTGCCCGCGTCACCAACGGCCTTCGCATCCGCAACGGCCCCAGCCAAGGGTATCCGACCATCGGTAATCTGTTTGCCAATACGTTGGTCTCGGTCTATGGCCGTACCGCCAGCAACAACTGGATTCAGGTCAGCCATAACGGGATTTTGGGCTGGGTCAACAGCGGCTTTCTGGAGTTCCAGAATGGTCTGCAGATTACTAGCCTGCCCATTGACGGTATCGTCGCTGATGCGCCCGCTATCCCATTAGAGGGCAGCACGGGCAGCGAATATTTCGACGTGTTGAAGCTGTTCCTTGCGCGCATCGACCTTGCCCAGCCGTCGCTCGACAACATCCGCGCCAAGTGGACGGATGCGGCGCTGGTCGGTCGCGCTGTATGCCGCGATTACCCCGCCCGCCCCAGCGATTACGTTGTCCCGCAGCCGGTCTTGGCCGCCAACTACGGCCAGTTGAATCCTATTCAAGAGGTATTTAACCTTGCGATGGCCGACCTGCGCCAAGCGATTGACCTGTTTATCGAAATCTGCAACCTGCCGGGGACAGGTAACCCGGTCGGGCAGGGGGCAGCTTCCAACGCGCTGGCGTTGGTGGCGCGCATCGACCAGCGTTTCGCTGACCTGCGCGACAAGCTGCGTGAGCTGATTCCGCCCGACCTTGAGCCGGGGCCGAACGAGTGTCTGCTCATCTACCGTCAGAAGGCCGAAATCTTGGGCGTCATCCAGACTGGGCAGATTTACCGCCAGTTCCTCGCTCCCAATGACCGCGCCGTGGGCTTCTGCTTCGACGCGCTGGCTGGGCAGACCTTCGCGGTCGAACTGCTGCGGATTAGCGGCAACGTCGCGCCCATCATTGCCATCAGCTCCTTCGATAATCCGACCAATATCTTGATTGTCGGTCGGGGTTCGACCAGCGGTGGTCTGACGCTGGCGCAGCCGTTGATTATCCCGCAGAACGGGCGCTACCTTGTCCTCATCTACGACGCCGGGGGTGGGTCAGAGCCGCCGCAGGGTGAGTTTGCTTTCGCGCTCGTCCCCATCATCAACGGCATCACTCAGCTTCTGGCCTATAATGCCGATACCGATACAGTGACACTCAGCGGCGTGCCGGGCATCCAACCGACGGCAACCGGACTGAACAATACTTCATCGGGGCTGCCCAACAGCTCGTCGGCTGGAGGCGCTGCGCCGGTGGCTTGCCCGTCGATTACCTATACCTGTGACCAGTTGTTTACCTGCCAAGAGGCGTTTGCCTGCCTCGCGTCGGGTAACCTGTCGCTTGACCCTGACGGAAACGGTAAGCCATGTCCGAATTTGTGCGGCCCGTGATTCGTCCAGCTATGATAGAAGATGCACCCGCCATGGCGCGGGTGCATGTCGATTCATGGCAGACTACCTATTCAGGTCTAATACCCCAGAGCTACATCGACCAGTTGACGGTTGAGCGTCGCACGGCCTTCTGGACGGCTGAGTTGCAGCGCGAGGGGGCGCACCGTGGGACGTTCGTGGCCTGCAATTCGGCAGGGGAGGTGATTGGGCTGGTCGAGTGTGGCCCCATCCGAAAAGCGCTTGGGCAGTATGATGGAGAGCTGTACGTCATCTATCTACTCCAATCGGCGCAGGGACAAGGAGTTGGTCGCGGGCTATTCCATGCCGTCGCCACCCATTTGACGGCGCTTGGCCTAGAGTCGATGATGTTGTGGGTGTTGAAAAACAATCCATCGGCGCGGGGTTTTTACGCCGCGATGGGTGGGCTGGATTTAGGCGTCGAGCAGGTTCATGATGTCCACGGCCAGCAGGTTTCTGAGGTTGCTTACGGCTGGTCTTCCCTCAAAAGACTGCTTGAACGGTTAGAACGTTGAAATATCCGGCAAATATGCCCCAGCCACCCTTGACGTGGGGTATAGGACATATATAATCCCCGCCCTGTCAGCAGTGAACAAATAGCTGACAAAAATTAACAACCCAACAGCGAGCAAGAGGAAAAATCCTCCTCAATAACGCGCTTCAGAAAATTGTGTGACCGCCGGTGATGTGGCGTTGGTTGCAGGTTTTCCGGAAAAGCGTTTAATGCTCCAATATCCCAAAAACAGTTTCAGATGAGTTTAAGAACTGAAACAAAAAAGGGGTTGACGAGCAGGAGAGAGGGTGATAATCTAATCGCAACAACGAACACGGCGCAGCAAGCAGCAAAAAGTCGTGGGGTTGGCAGAGACGCGGCGGAAGCCGCGTTACGCACCTTAACAACAGAAGAGTGAGACAGACAGACAGACCCAAGTCAATTTTACGGAGAGTTTGATCCTGGCTCAGGATGAACGCTGGCGGCGTGCCTAACACATGCAAGTCGAACGGTCTC
>JALONW010000363.1 GCA_025454725.1 Anaerolineae bacterium | reverse complement strand
CGGCTCTCTACGCGGCTGGGCTGGAATACTATCACGGGAGGCCCTACGGCATATCTAACGCTTATTGGGGAGCCATCGACTGGTCTAATGTGCCCGTAAATTCGGGCTACCATCCAACGGTAGACATCGGGCAAGCCACCTGTGACATTTTCACGGTATTGGAAGCATATTCGCCTGATACAGCAGGCTATCAAGCAGCACAAAACTTGCTGAAAACAGCCTACTGGCAGACAGCAGTCAACAATGTGATGCATCGCCTACAGTATGGCGGCTTTGTCGGTATCTTTGGGGTTGAAGAGCCCATGACACCCCCTACCCCAGATAGCACGATTTATAGTTCGCCAGATACGCGGGTCATGTCCCTCAAAGACCGCCTCGATATGACCCGCGCCGACCTCGAACGCTTCGCGGATGACCCGCGTTATGGCTCGGTGGTGCGCTATCAGTATGCGTGGGCGCTGCACGATGCCGGTTTCGACCCCGACGGCGCAGCAGCAGCCTACCAAGCGGTCATCGACCATGACCCAGAGTCCCCGTGGGCGAGGCTGGCCGCGCTGAAGGTGGAATGACAAAAAAGCCCACCTCAATTATGAGGCAGGCTTTTTTCACCTAAAACGATTCCTATTGGCGGGCGATGGTGATGCCAATAGTGGCGCTGCACCGACTAAAGACCGTTGGCACATCAATCACCGCCTCGCCGGTCATGAAGCCCGTGTTTACAACGTTCACGCGGATCATGAAAACCGAACGGTTAATGTTGATGCTCCCGAAATAGTTGCCGGGGGACACGAGGTTAAAGGTAAAACCATCATAATCAAAGCTTGCGCCACCTTGAGCGACGGTTAATGGACTGGCAGGTGTGGACATCTGGCCACCTAGAGCTTGGCGCGCCTCGTAATCGATTGATCCTGTCCCAATACATGAGGCAACACCACGGTCAGCAAACGTTATGACCCACTGGCCGTTCTGTGGAACTGTGCCGGGCTGGGCGGTTGAACCATCAACAGTCGAACCGTCAGCGGGTGCGCTGGGGACAATCGGACGGATGGGCGGGGCGCTGGCCTCACCGACCAAATCACAGTCGCCGGTTTCATTGACATCAGACTGCGCGACCCATAGCTCGGCGGCGCTGGTGTTTGGGTCTACCACCTGCTTATCCAACTGATACCAGACCGTCTCGTTCTCGGCCACAAAGCGCCCGGTGACCGGGTAGTCTGTCCCCACATTGAGGAACAGCAGTGAGGTACGGTTCGTCCCCGGCCCCACGCGCACGGTCGCAGTGCGGGCGGTCTCGGTCGAGACAAAACAGGCCACCGCCTCGGTTTCAACGGCTTCCGCCTCGCCCAGTTGGACGCCCACCAACAGCGCATCAACGGCCTCGGCGCTGTCGGCAAACACTGATTCCTCAGCGTATACATCAATGAACAGACTCGCGCCATCTACCGTCACCCAGTAGACCTCGCCGCTGATGACGGCATCTTCCACGCTGTCTGCGTCTTCATACGACCAGAAAACCGCGTCTACGCCGTCGATTTCGGCGGTTTCAAGGTCATCGGCCTCAATCTCGACCTCATAAACGGCTAGCAGCGCCGCCAATAGTGCTTCTTCGGCGGTCGCATCGGCGGCAATATCCGTAAAGACTGCGCCGTCTACCAAAATGGCTTCTAGGCCATCGGTCCCAGCCAGCACCACCGGCTCAAACTCTTCATCGACGGCGTAGAGTGCCTCGAAATCTTCATCAGCCAGTGCCCAATCGTCGGTGAGTGCCACCGTAAACGCGCCGATTTCAACCGTTGTCTCACTGCCAGCGCTTTGGCGCTGCGCCGATACAGGAAAAACCACCATCAACAGCGACAACACCATCAAAACGTGCTTCATGCCTACCCCTTGTTTGGTTTCAATAGATTAATCAATTGTAACCCGATTTATTCAGGCCTGAGTGTTTCGGTTGGCGGCATCCCCCTAAAACAGGGGGAATAACAAGTTTTTCTCATCTTGTGGAACTCTTTCGCCTAACCCTCACAAATGGGGGATTTGCCTAAGATAGTAGACTATCGAAGATAATTAATTAGCCGTCTAACTAAAACTAAGCGATAATACGTATAACATCTTTTCCTACATCAGGAGCAACCCACCATGACATCGCCCATCCTCGTCACCGGCGCGCCCGGTAATGTCGGTACAGAGGTCGTCCGCGAATTACTCAAACGCGGCGCGGCTGTGCGCGTTGCAGCGTTTGACCCCGCCTCGGCCAAACAGGTTTTCGGTGATACGGTAGAGGTGGTCGGGTTTGACTTTTTGCGCCCCGAAACTTTCGCTGCTGCCTTTACAGGCGTCGAGCGGATGTTCCTCGTCCGCCCGCCCACGCTGTCCAACGTCAAACGCGACATCGCCCCCGCGCTAGACGCGGCCATTGCCGCTGGCGTCAAGCACATCGTGTTTTTGTCGCTGCAAGGGGTCGAAAACAACCGCGTCGTCCCCCACTACAAAATTGAACAGGCCATCCTCGCGGCAGGCGTCGGTTACACCTTTCTGCGCGCCAGCTTCTTCATGCAGAATCTTTCGACCACCCATAAAACCGAAATCCGCGACCGTAATGAAATTGCTGTGCCGGTTGGGCTCGGCCTGACCAGTTTCATTGACGTGCGCGACATCGCCGCCGTGGCCGCCCTCACACTGACCGAGGACGGCCACGCCGACCGCGCCTATACCCTGACCGGGCCAGAAGCCTTGAGCTATGAGCAGGTCGCCGCCAAATTGTCGGCGGTGCTGGGGCGCACCATCCGCTATACCAATCCGTCGATTGGGTCGTTTCTCCGCCAGCAGCGCCAAGAAGGGCGAGCGTTCGGCTTCGCGCTGGTGATGACCGCGCTCTACACCATCACACGCTTCGGCAACGCCAAATCGGTGACTGGCGAGGTTGAGCGTCTTTTGGGTCGCCCACCCATCTCGTTTGACCAGTTCGCCCGCGACTCACAGGCGGTGTGGCAGCCCCAACCCGGCCAGTAAGCCGCCCGCGTAAGGTATAATGCACTCGACAACTTGACCGAAAACTCATAAGGACGGCAGATGCGGGATGTATTCAAGGTTGCGGCGGCGCTGTTCGCTGGGGTGGGGATAGGATTTGGCGCAGGGATGGGGTTGGGGCTGAAGCTGCGGCGCACATCACGGCGGCAGCGCGAGGCAGATGACCGTCAGCGGCGGGTCGAATACCGCCAAATCGAGGCGCTGATGGCGCTGGAACGTCACCTCACCCTGCGCGCTCCCCTGCCGCCGATGCGCGGCTACGCCATCTCGCCCGATTTCGCCGTCATCGTCATGCAAATTTTGCGCGACCATCAGCCGCAGCATATTCTGGAACTGGGCTGTGGTGTCTCGACACTGGTCGGTGGCTACACGCTGGAACAGCACCACCCCGCCGGGAAAATCGTCTCGGTCGAACATCAGGCCGAGTTCGCGCAGTTCACCCGCGACAACCTCACCCGCCACGGGCTGACCGCATTCGCTCAAGTCATCGACGCGCCGCTGATTCCGCTCACGCACCTGCACCGCTGGCGCGGGCGCTGGTATGACCCGGCGGCGCTCGATACACCCGTACCCATCGACCTGCTCATCATCGACGGGCCGCCGCAGTACCGCAACCCATCACGCTTGGCGCGCTACCCCGCGCTGCCGATGCTGTATGACCGACTTGCGCCCGGCGCGCTCATCCTCGTGGATGACGCCGACCGCCGCCACGAACGCCGGGCGGTCAAGCGCTGGCTGCGCGAATTTGACCTGATTCAGGTGCGCCATTTTGATACCGAAAAAGGGACGCTGCTGCTGCAAAAGCGCGGCTGAATCAGCGTTAACCGTTCAACGATTGACTGGTTTCTTCGTCGGCTAACATTTTTACCAGTTCAGCGTTCTCTAGTTCATCCACATACGCCCCGACAACCTGTTCGAGGTAGGCAGGCAGGTCGTCGTGGAACTTGCGGAAGGTCTTCTGAAAGGCCGGGTCGGTGTTGTAGAGCGTCCCCAGCCCACGCAAAATGTCCAGCGTTGGCTCATAGAAATGGCGGATATTGTCGTGCCAGCGGCGCAGAATGGCGTTGACCGTTTCGCTCCCGGCGGGCAGGTCGTCCTGCATCGCGGCTACGAGGTCGGCGTAGATGTCACCGGCCTCGGCCATGATGTCGGCTTGTTTGGCCTTGCCGTAGCCTTCCCAACGCGCGGGCCGTATTGCAGGCGCGCCTCGCGCTCGTATTCCTTCTGTTTTTTCTCGCTGAAGCCCTTGAACAGCTTCTTCTTATCGTCTTTCTTGTTTTTGTCTTTTTTGCCCATTGCTTCATCCTCCCCCAACAGGTGCTTGAGTGTGTCGTCTACCGTTTGGACGAGGCTTTGGAGTCTCTGAATCTTGGCTTGCAGCGCGCTCCGGTGAGAATACAGCGCCGCCGTCAGGTCAAAGCCCGGCTGGTCGAGCAGGTCGCGCACCTGCGCCAACTCCATCCCCAGCTCACGGTAGAACAAGATTTGTTGCAGGCGCAGCACGGCGGCATCGTCGTAGTAGCGGTAGCCGTTCGCGCCGATTTTGGCGGGACGCAGCAAACCAAACTCGTCGTAGTAGTGCAGCGTGCGCACGCTCACCCCGGCAAGTTCTGAAAGCTGTTTGACAGTGTACATGCGTCTGCCCCTCCATCCATGTCCATCACGCATGGTAAACCCTAACGTAACGTCAGAGTCAAGAGGGTGGGGGATAATTTATCAAAGCAAATTTTTTTGCTTAGAGATTTCTTGGTTTGATATATCGCTCTGTCTTTCCAACATAGCTTTAATTGGTTCTATATTAGCTCGTCCGGTTGATGCACTCCGAGCCAACGGTGTTGCACCTTGTTCTATAAAATATTGGTTGCCCGCGTTATAAGTTTCGCCGGAAGCATAGTGAACAACAAAGAGGGGAACGCCATGTTTGAGAGACGATTTTCCAGCTTCAAATGTCCCTCCTTCCATACGAGACTCAACTAGAACCATTGCCGCTGATAGCCCTATAATCGTGTTATTGCGCTGCATGGCTCTATACATCGTCCAACGTGCTTCAGGTTCAAACTCAGATATAACTAAGACGTTTTCGGATTTTGCAAAACGCTTAAGATCGCTTTTCATTTTGAATGCCGACAACCCTTCAGCAGCGACAATAATGGTTCTACCGCCCATTTCAAGTGCGCGTAGATGCGCGGCGGTATCCACACCACGGGCATGACCGCTAACTGTAACCCAATCTAAAGCTGTTATCTGTTCTACCACGTCCCGTGTAACAGCAATCCCTTTATCGCTTACATTACGCGATCCACAGAAGCCAATAGCTGGTTGACACAACAAATCTAAGTTGCCCCAAAACCACAGTTTCTTGGGGCTTCTTGATTTCAATATGTTCTCTAAACAAGTAGGATATGTCTCATCTCCTATCAAAAGAGAAGGCCACTCCTTTGATTCTTTATTGCTAACAACTGAGCTTTTTACAGATTGAATTTCTGTAGCTGTACTTGGCATGGGATTATTCTTCACATATGCCACAATTTCTTGGGCAATATTGGAGGGGAGCTTTAGGCTATTTTTGATGGTATCAGCGTCCATTGAAAATAGATTCTCAATGGATATATGTTGATCTGTCATGGTTTGAATAATGGCTTGATAACGTTTTTTTCCTATCCCTTTAATCTTTTGTAGGATCTTTTGTAGGATAGAGAAGTCTTGTTCATGCATGGTCTTAGGTGTCCCTAAAAGTTTTTGTCGCTGTTAAACCGTAAACTTTAGCTCCCGCTGAACGCAAAACATTGCCCAACTCGTTAAGCGTTGCACCAGAGTCATAAATATCGTCAATAATTATAACACTTTTATTTTGAAAGGGATTATTAGGTAATATTGAGAAAGCGTCTCTTATATGATCCGCCTTCTGTTTACCGGTCTGCATGTTCTTCATCTGGGTGTCCTTTGTTTTAAAGACGTATTGAGCTCCATTTTTCATATTTAATATTGTTGAAAGTTGTTGAGATATGTTTACTGGAACATCATATTTTTCCTTGTTCGGACTAGAAGGCACAGAAACAATATAATCTGCACGCT
>JALONW010000362.1 GCA_025454725.1 Anaerolineae bacterium | reverse complement strand
AACAAGCGCTTGAACAGCGTTTAATAGCACAACTTCACGCTCAACAGCAGATTGCGCCCCCAAAGGAGACATTTGATATTCATATCCCTTCTGGTATGCCCTATGCACGCCCCGCTTTTCGCACCCAATCAACGTGGGTTGCCAGCTTTGTTATGCTTATGGTTGCAGGAATCGGCGTGCTCTTGGTCAGCATATACCAGAACCAAACCGCGCCATACAGAAACGAAACACCTGCCGCCGCAACTCAACCATCACAAATGGTCTCGACCCCCGATTGGTATTCAACCATCGGTTTGCCGCTCAAATTGGACACCTTGCAAGGTCTCACCATAGGCGACCGCGTTGATGTGTTGTCCTATGTGGACGATGAGATTCGCGTGGTGGCTTCTAACCTGTTGATTTCTGACATCCAGCCCGAAGTGGTCATGTTTTCAGCTCCATTATGGCAGCAAGGCATTCTGACGTGGCTGTATCAAAGCAAACAATCCTACGCCATACGCTTATACACAGGAACACCGCCCGCGCTGGCAGACGAAACCCCGGTCGAGTTTGTCTTTACCTCACCAGAGCCACTGCCAGAAGGCTATGAGTTTGATTTAATCGTCAATGTACCTGCTTCACAAAGCTATCTGTTGACCGAGCTTCCCGTTTCTATCGACCACATCCCCTTTACTTTCAACGGTAATACACTGCGGTTTTGGTTCAAAGATATAGAGGTTTTAAGTATCGAGCGAACAAGGACGGTCACAGTTCAGATGCCAAGGGGGGACGCGGCTAACCTTGAGCATTTAATGGGCTTGGGCATGGATCTGAGTTTCATCCCAGATGAAGATCGCTCACGATAGTGCTTCACTGTACCATCTAGCACTTAACGCCCCCTTACCCATTCTGGGTTGGGGGGAATTATTTTGTTGGTCAAAGGCGGATCACCTGTGGCTGACGCTGGCGAAACCGTGACCAACCCGTAACTATCCCGTCACCGGCTTTGTGACCGGTTGCAGCTACCATGATGGACGTTGAACAAAAATACCGTCCACATGGAGCCACCCACTGTGAAACCAGTCTTCCGCCAAATCGTCCTGTCCGTCGTCTTGCTCATCTCGCTAGTCGGCGCACAGGCACAGACCTCACCCGAACCCGTCACCCTGACTCTGGCGGGCTTTGCTGTCCCGCGTGAAGCCTACGCCGAGATTATCCCGCTGTTCCAAGCCTACTGGCTGGAAGAGACGGGCCAAGAGGTCATCTTCGAGGAGTCGTATATCGCCAGCGGCGCACAGTCCCGCGCCGTCGCGGGCGGTTTCGAGGCCGACATCGTGGCCCTGTCGCAAGAAGCGCATGTCGAGCGCATCGCTGAGGCTGGCCTCATCACCCATGACTGGCAGGCCAACCGATACCGTGGTTTCGTCTCGGCTTCGGTGGCAATCTTGGTCGTCCGCGAGGGCAACCCCGACAATATTAACGACTGGGCTGACCTTGCCCGCGAGGGCATCGAGGTCGTGACGCCTGACCCGGTGACCAGCGGCGGCGCACAGTGGAACGTCATGGGCGCGTATGGCGCGGCCTTCCGCGGCTACGTTGAGGGCTACGAAGCCGGTGAAGAGGGCGCTCGCCAGTTCCTAACCGACGTGCTGACCAACGTCATTGTGCTGGACGCCGACGGACGTGAGAGCTTCCTCAGCTTCGAGCGCGGCATCGGCGATGTCGCTATCACCTACGAGAACGAATATTATGCGGGCGTCAAGGTCAGCGGTGAAGAGGCCTACGACATCGTCTACCCGACCTCGACCATCCTCATCGAAAACCCGATTGCGCTGGTAGACGTGTATGTTGACCAACACGGGACCCGCGAGGTCGCAGAGGCCTTCATCGAATTCGTTTACACCGAAGAAGCGCAGGCTATTTTCGCCGAGAACGGTTTCCGTGCCTCGCTGGTCATCAATGAGGACGGCACCGACCCCGAACCCGCCGCCACCCCAGAAGTCGATGCAGAGGCCGAAGAGGGTGAGGAAGCCGTCACCGAAGAAGCCGACCCTCGCTTCCCAGTCATCACCGACCTGTTCACCATCCGCGATTTCGGCGGCTGGCCGGAAGTAATCGAAACGGTCTTCAGCGAGACCGGCATTTACACCCAGATCATCGCTGAAGTGAAAGGCCAGTAGCGCGCATGGCGGCGACTCAAACCCGCCCTGCCCCTCACTCCCCCGCCCCATCTGGGCGCGGGGGTTTTTCCGTGAAGAGGGTTCAGGGCATCGACCTATCGGCGTGGGGGCTGCGCGCCTCCACGCTCATCTACCTCGGCGCGCTGGTCGTGCTGCCGCTGTTCGTGATTGCCGTGGAGGGCGTGCGCGGTGGCCTCGACGCGCTCTGGACGAGCGTCACCCGCCCGGCAGCGCTAGAAGCCGTCTGGCTGACTCTGACGACCAGCGCAGTGATGGCCGTCGTCAATGTCATCATGGGGACCCTTACGGCGGTGGTGCTGGCGCGCTACCGTTTCCCCGGCAAGCGCCTGTTCAACAGCCTGATTGACCTCCCCTTCGCCATCCCGACTCTCGTCACGGGTGTGATGCTCGTACTGCTGTACGGCCCCCAGACGGCGGTCGGCAGTTTCCTCGACCGGGAGCTGGGGCTGCGGGTCGTCTTCGCGCCGCCGGGGATCATCTTGGCGCTGACCTTTGTCGGCTACCCGTTCGTCATCCGCGCCGTGCAGCCGGTGCTAGAGGCGCTCGACACCCGTCCCCAAGAAGCAGCCTATACCCTCGGCGCGTCGGAGTGGCTGACCTTCCGGCGCGTCGTGCTGCCTGCCATCGCCCCGGCCATGCTGACCGGCGGCCTGTTGAGCTTCGCCCGTGCGCTGGGCGAGTTCGGCTCGATTGTGGTGGTGGCCGGTAATTTGTCCAAAACGGCGGCGGTCTACATCTATGGGCAGGTCGAAAACGGCGATATGGCCGGGGCCAGCGGGGTCTCACTGCTGATGCTGGCGATTGCGCTGCTGGTCACATTCATGGTCTCGCGCCTGAACCGGGGGGTGCAGCATGGTTGAGCGCCGCACAAATGGGGTTGTCGGCTGGCTGCTCATCGCGTTGGTGTTGGGGTACGCTGCCATCCTATTACTCGCGCCGCTGGTCTCCATTATCCTCGGCGCGCTCAAGAACGGGGTTGAACCCCTTATCGAAGACCTGACCACGCCGGACGCGCTTTCCGCGCTGGGCTTGAGTTTCCGGCTGGCGCTACTGGCCGCCCTGACCAACGGCGTGCTGGGATTGGTGTCCGCGTGGGTGCTGGCACGGCATAATTTCCCCGGTCGACGGGCGCTGAACGCGCTGGTCGATATGCCGTTCGTGGTCTCGCCGGTCATCGTCGGCTACGTGATGATTGTGCTGTTCGGGCGGGTGGGCTGGTTTGCCGATTTCCCGATTAAGCTGGCCTTTTCGGTCGAGGCGATGTTCGTCGTGACCGTGTTCGTGTCGCTGCCGTTCGTCATCCGCGAGTTACAGCCGGTTTTGGCCGCGCTGCCGCCCGAACACGAAGAAGCGGCCTACACGCTGGGCGCATCGCGCTGGCTGACCTTCCGGCGCGTGATTTTCCCCGCGCTGCGCCATGCCCTCACAGTCGGAGTGATGTTGGCGTTGGCGCGGGCGCTGGGCGAATTCGGCGCGGCGGCCATCATCGGCGGTGCGGTCGAAGGCTCAACCGAGACGGCCACCGTTTTCATCAACCGGACGCTTCTCGACCGCAACCCGTCCGCCGCCTACGCCATGTCGCTGCTGCTCGGCCTGTTCGCCATCGCCCTGTTGATGATTATGAATTACATCCGCCATATCGGGGGGAAAAAGCATGTCCATACACATTAAGAACGCCGTCAAGCGCTACGGCGCGCAGCAGGTCGTCAACGATGTCTCGCTAGAAGTTGAGGACGGGGAGCTGTTCGTGCTGCTCGGCCCCAGCGGCAGCGGCAAAAGCACCCTGCTCCGGATGATTGCTGGCCTGAGCAGCACCGACGGTGGGAGCATCACCCTGCACGGGCGCGACGTGACCCATCTGCCGCCGCAGAAGCGCGGGACGGGGTTCGTCTTCCAAAACTATGCGCTGTTCCCGCACCTGACCGCCGCCCAGAATATCGCGTTTGGGTTGGAAGTCCAGCGGATACCCAAGCCACAGCGTGACGCCCCCAACAGCAGCGCGTGGCAGTGGCGCGAGCGCTGGCGGCCAACCCCGCCGTGCTGCTGCTCGATGAGCCGTTCGGCGCGCTGGATGTCAAGATTCGCGGTCAACTGCGCCAATCGCTGCGCGACATTCAGCGGCGGACGGGCGTGACCAGCATCCTCGTCACCCATGACCAAGAAGAGGCGTTCGAGCTGGCCGACCGCATCGGGGTCATCGACAACGGTCGGTTGTTGGAGGTTGGGACGCCCGACCAGCTCTACCGCGCCCCTCAACATCGCTTCACGGCGGGCTTCTTGGGCGCGGCCAATCTGCTGCCCGCCCAGCGCAACGGGACGGCGGTGTATGTCGGTCAGGGGAAGGCGCTGCCCGCCCCGCCCGACACCGCGCACCTCGCTGGACAGCCGGTCGAGCTGCTGCTGCGCCCAGAATCGGTCACGTTGGCCTCCACGTCAGAAGGTTTGGAGGGCCATGCGATTGGCGTGGGCTGTGTTGAGGCCATTACCTTCGGCGGGGCGTTTGAACGTGTCAGCGTTCGGCTGGACGACGGCCAAACCGTTAGTGCGCTCCTCAGCACCGAGCGCGCCCGTGTGCTGGCCCTGCGCGGCGGTGATACCGTCTGGGTCGGCGTGCGAGATTACCACCTCATCGGCCAAAATTAACTTATACCCGTGAAATGAGGGCGGGCAGCATACCCGCCCTCACGTATAACTTTTGTAACATTAAAAGGTTTGTCGAAACCCCTCTACAACGCTATAATGCGGCCTAATTGGGTTTTCCCAAAAAGTACCTAATGTTTTTTTGATATTTTGACCGAGGCAGAAGTTCTTAGTGCTGTGCCATCATCCAGCTTCTTGCTTCCCTCTCTGCTGTTAGCGATGCGGTAACGTTTGTTGGAAACCAAAACAAACACCTCTATCCACCACCATCCATTGGTGTCACTGCTGGGGCGGCATATGTATGCCGATACCCCGGTTGCACACTGGTTTGCGCCCATTCAGGGGAGGCGCAAACCATTTTCTCCATTAGAGTCCGCCTGTATGGGTGGATGTTTTCAGGAGTTCTAAGATATGTCTCGTACTCGTTCTTCTTTGGCAATGGTAGCGCTCCTAGCAGTTCTCATGCTGCTGAGTGTTGCCCTGCCGGTGGCCGCGCAAGATGGCGCTGGCCGCATTATCAACGTTGAAGGCGAAGCGCCTCAAGCGCCCACTACCCGCAGTGTCTCGCCCGAGATTAACACATCAGCCATGCGCCGCCCTGACGGGACTGTCTCGGTCATCGTCAAGTTGGCGGGTGAACCGGCTTATACCGAGTTCATCGCCGCGGGTGGCCGTGCCAACCGCGCCGCCGCCAACGCCCGCGCGAATGACCGTGCTGCGGTGCTGCGCGCCGAACAGGCCAACTTCATCGGCGCGGCTCAGGCGCTCGGTGGCCGCGTGACCGGCAGCTTCCAGTTCCTAAACAACGCGGTGGTGGTCGATATCGCCCCTGAGCGTGTGCTGGGGCTGGCGAACGTGCCGGGCGTGGTAGCCATCGGTCCTAACCGCCTGTATGAGCGCACCCACACCACCAGTATGCCGCTGGTTCGTGCATCTGATGTGTGGGAAGGCAGCTACACGGGCGGCAGCTTCACGGGTGAAGGTGTCACCGTCGCCGTCATCGACGAGGGCATCGACTATACTCATGCCCACTTCGGTGGTGAGCAGAACTACGAGGATAATGATCCCACCGTCCTCAGCGATGTGGTTTGGCCGCCCGTTGGACTACCCTCGGCGATGGGCGAGCAGCTCGTCATCGGTGGCACCGACTATGTCGGTGATGACTACGGCACGAACGACGACTACACTATCGTCCCAGACCCCGACCCAGTGGGTTGCCCATACAGCCACGGCACACATGTCGCTGGTACGATTGCTGGCTATGGCGTCACCGCTGCAGGTGACACCTTCACGGGCGACCTGACTGACGGCGATGCGCTGTTCCCCAGCTACCCAGCTCCGTCGCTGGGTGCTTTCCGCATCGGGCCGGGCGCTGCCCCACGTGCCAACCTCGTTTCGCTAAAAGTATTCGGCTGTGATGGTGCTACTGGTACAGATGTCCTCCTGATGGCGCTCGAAGATGCCGCGAGCGAAACCTACCTCGATGAAGATGTCGATGTCGTCAACATGTCGCTCGGCTCAAGCTACGGTGGCACTGGCCCCGATGACTTCCTGAATGGCGCACAACAAGCGCTCGCGGAAATCGGTGTGGTGGTGGTCGCGTCGGCTGGTAACAGCGGTGATATCTATCTTGTCCACGGTGCGCCTTCTTCGGCTCCGACAACCATTAGCGTGGCCAGCATCCTAGACAATGGCGTGGTGACGTTTGGAGCGTTAACTTATGTTGACCCCAACACATCGGCAACCGTCACGACTCCGGCCGTTCCGGGCCAGATGTATGAAGCAGGATTGCCCGACCCACTCACTGCAAACGTGGTAATGGCAGATGTAGCTAATGGATGTAGTGCATTAACAGGGACCTACACTGGTCAATGGGTCATTGTTGACCGTGGCGTCTGCGGGTTCTCAATCAAGGTCGCAAATGTTAAAGCGGCTGGTGGTGCTGGCACCATCATCGCCAACAATGTGCCCGGAGCGCCGGGCATTGCTGGGCGTACCGCCGGTTTTGATGATGTACTGCCGACCGTCATGATCAGCCAGAGTGCTGGTGTTGCCCTCAAGGCGGCTATTTCCAGCGCCACAGTCAGTGCAACCTATGACAGCAACAACACCGTTGCTTCCACCGAGAGCCCACTGGTCCCCAGCACGTTTACTTCGCGTGGTGGTGTCCTACGCGGCAACAGTGACGGTATCCTAAAACCCAATATTGCCGCGCCGGGCAACACCATTACCTCTGCGGGTGCGGGTACTAATAATATCGGCTACACCCAAAACGGTACGTCGATGTCCTCGCCGCACATCGCAGGTGGTGCCGCCCTACTCATCGAGGCGCTCGGCAAGCCGACCGATCTCGCCGGTGCCAGCTTAATCAAGCAACGTCTGATGAACACGGCCACCACCGACCTGTTCGCCACCTCGACTGTCGCCGCGCCGTATCACTCGCCGCAGCGCATCGGTGCGGGCTTCGCGGACTACGTGGCCGCCATCAACACCGACCTCGTGGCCTATGCCACCGACGCGCCGGAGAATGTCAGCCTGTCGTTCGGCTACCCACGCCAGCTCACTGGCCAGCCATTGATCGTCAGCAAGACCATCACGCTCTCGAACCTGAGCGCCTCGGCTATGACCCTCAACACAGCCTACAGCCCGCGCAGTGATTGGGTTGGTGCGTTTGTGACCGTCAACCCGGCAGTCGTCACAGTTCCGGCCAACAGCACTGCGACTGTAACCGTTACACTAACCGTGGTTGCCGACTTGAGCAACAGCAACGTCAGCGGTGACCCACTGTTCAGCACTGCTGGCAAGACGATCCTGCATGAAGAGTCGGGTTATGTAACATTTACCCCGATTACTGGCAGTCAGACCCCGATCCGCGTGGCTGTGTACGCCGCCCCTGACCTCACCTCGAACATCACTGCAGGTTCCGAGGTTCAGTTGGTCGGTGGCAATGTCGGCAGCAGCCAAGTCAATCTCAGCGGCACGGGTTTCGCCTATGCAGGCAATGTGTTGTCGCTCACCTCAGCCTATCAGCTTTTGGCCGAAGATGGTGAAGAAACTGGCCTATTCTGGGATGCCGATGAAAACGGCACCGAGGACGGCGACGAGGAACTCAGCGACTACGCCGCCGCTGACCTCCAGTACGTTGGCGCTCAGTTAATCGAAGAAGTGAACGTCGATTCGACTGGTGCCACTTACAGCGAACAAATCCTGTATGTCGGTGTCAAGACCTATGGCGAGTGGACCCACACCCGCGATACCCGCTTCCTTGTGGAAGTAGACATCGATAACGATGGTGATAAAGATTTATTTTTGGCTAATGAAGATGGTAATTTACTTTACAAAAACAATGGCAAGGGTTATTTTACAGACTGCTCAACAACCCATTTACCTCAGCAAAATGACCTTGAAACGCGAAAAATTGCAGTAAACGATGTAGATCGTGATGGTGATTTGGATATTTTCTTGGCTAATGTAAACTTTTTAGGCACCAAAAACCCTCAACACAGGCTTTACATTAATAATGGAAAAGGAAAATTTACAGATGAAACAAACAGCCGATTACCAAAAGATGAAGATCATACTATCGATGCTATTTTTGAAGATAT
>JALONW010000041.1 GCA_025454725.1 Anaerolineae bacterium | reverse complement strand
GGCAGTACGACGAGGTGTGAGCCGCGCTTGGCCGCATCCATCACCAGTTTTTCGGCGGTCGTCCAGTTGCGGGTGGTGTCGCCCAGCGCGATGCGGAACTGCGCCAGCGAAACGGTTAATTTTGGCATGAGGGTTCTCTAATGGGTTTGCCGACTATCTCAGACGATAGCATAGCACACACCCATCAGAGAACCCCATGTGCCGATGTCAGGATTTTGTCAAGACGGGGGTAGAGTGGTCAGCGTGTAAGGCGCGGTAGGCCGCGATGAGCGGGATGACGTACAGCACGACGAAGGCGACGTTCGACACGGCGTTCGCGGCGTAGTTCATCAGCACTGAGTAAGTCGAGTCGAGCAGGAACCACGACAGTACCGACCCCGCCAGCATCCACCACGCCCAGCGCTCTCCGCGCCGCAGCGGGACGAGGACGACCATCAGAAGGCCGATGCCCCAGCCAAAGATGACCGAGCCGATGATGCCGAACGAGAACACGATATAACCGGTGGCCGCAGCGTCAAATGGGCTGTCGGGACGGGCGAAAATCAGACTGTTGAAATACCACTGGGTCAGGTCGGGCAGGAAGACCATGACAAGGCCGAAAGCCACGTAAAAGCCGCTGGAAAACACCAGCATCTTCCACCACCACTGTTTTGAGAAATCGAGCTGCCGCATGGTTTGGGTTCCTTCTTTCTGTAGTTGTGAGTCTTGAGTGATGAGTGATGAGATTGAAATCCAAAGTAGCCGAGTATTGAGGGGTGTATGAGCGACGGTCGGACAAACGCTCACCCCCTACAGCACGCCCGTCTTCTCAATTCTTTCGCCCAATGTATGTCCAAACATCTCTCATCACTCCAAACTCATCCCTTGAAAAATGACTGATTGGTCAGTTATGGATATGATAAAATGGTTTCATCACATTGTCAATAACTGACTGGTCAGTCAATATAAACTCATGCCGCGCCCAAACGTCAGCGAAAAACGCAAACTAGAAATCTTGCAGGCCGCCGCACAGGTCTTCACCGGGCAGGGGTTGGCCGTGGCGCGCATGGAAGATGTCGCGGCGGCGGCGGGCATCAGCAAAGGTACGATTTACCTGTATTACCCCAGCAAGGACAGCCTAATTGAAGCGCTGCTGCGCCGGTTGTTCCAGCCGCTGGACGACGCGCTGGCGGCGCTGTTAGATGGCATTGACCCCGCACGTCAGCGGGTACAGCGCTACGGCGAGTCGGTCATCTTGGCGTTTGCCGAGGTCGCGCCGCTGCACCCGCTGATTTTGGAGCTGTTCGCGCTTGCGCCGCGCAACCCGGTCGCGGGCGAACTGTTCAAGGGCTATTTCATCAGCTACCGCGACGGGCTGGCCGGACTGTTTCGGTCGGCGGGGGAGGCGGGAGAGGTCTCGCTGGTGGCGTTCGACGGCGACGCTTACCGCGCCGCCGTCTCGTTTATGGCGATGTTGGAGGGGCTGCTGCTGCTGGCGCTCATCAACCCGGCGCTGATTGATCTGCGCCGCGACGGGATGGACACGTTAGCTGGGTGGCTGCGCCAGATTTGAGTTGATCTTGTCGCGTAAAACCCGTTGGATGTCCTCCCAATCATCTCTGAAATAGACATCTGTTAGGCTCTTATGGTTGATGTCCGGCAGATAGCGCTGATAGAGAATGATAGCCTCATCAATCATTCCGGCTAAATAGGCTTGAACCACTAAGCCAAATTGATCTACAACTTGCCATTCCGAGGTTTGGGTGAAGTGGTGCATGATGGCAAGGTGTTTTTGGGCGCGGGAACGCTGACCGTACAAGCACATCCAGCGCAGCATGTTAGCCGTCCCGTAAGCTCCCCAATTCGATATTTCGCACATGACCTCACACATCTCGAAGTCACCGGTGGTGTACCACGCACTAAATAGGCCAATCTCCCAAAATTCTTCGGCGTGGTCTGAACAGAACCCGTCTGGGATTGATTGCTTAAAGCGTTCCCGTAGGGCGGCGTATTCTGTTTGATGCCTGTAGCTGTAAATTAAGGCACACAGAACCGGTGCCATGCGCTCATAGCGCTCGGTGATGAACGGGGCGTCATCAATAAATGCGAGGGCGATTTGAATAAGCTGGTCGGCTTCGTCGGGCATGTCCATGCGGTCTAACAGGAATACACCATCATCCAGCAGATAGGTGACTGCCTCTGGGTTTTGTCGTATCTCGTGATAAAGGTGGGTGAGCTGAGTCTTGGCGATGTGTTTTTCGCCTGTGCGCCAGAGCAAGTAAGCAAAGCGCAGTCGGTAACGGAGGGTAATACGTTTGTACTGAATTCTACGAGGCATGATATTTTGGAGGGGTTAAATGGATGTTGCCCTCCCAACCTCATGCTAAGATGTTTCTGTAAATGTGTCAAAGATAGCGCTAAACAGCCAATACCATAACAGCGTGGTGTTGGCTGTATCACTGAAGAAAAAAAAGGATCGTTTCCCATGCTTCGTCGTCTGATGATGACCGTTCTGTTGTGTGTGATGGTGGGGTCAATGGGGTTGGCGCAAGAAGCGCCGCCATCTGAGCCGCCCTCGACCCGTGAAGCACTGGAACAGGCCGAACTGCCTCCGCGTGACCGAGCAGCATTGGCGCAGGAACTGTTGGGCATCGGTGAAATCGCGCCGCCGCCCGTCGAGCCGGTCGAGTATATGCTGAACGAGGTCAAGACGTTTTACATCAGCAACTCGTCGGAAGACGAAATTTTGACCGTCGATGCGCGCCTGTTGGGGATGGGGGAGCATGTCCTCATCTGGGTCGATGACCGCGCCGATTACACGGAGTCCGACATTCAGCCATTGGTTGAGGAGTTCGACCGCTTCATTTACCCCAAGGTGCGCGGCTTGTGGGGCAGCGAGGCCACGCCCGGCATTGACGGCGACCCACGGGTGTTTGCCCTGTTCGCTTATGGGCTGTCAGGCGGGGTCGGGGCATATTACGCCTCGGACAACAGCCAGCCGTCCGAGGTGGTCAGCACCTCCAACGAACACGAGATGTTTGTCTATAACCTCTGGGCGTATGAGCCTTCTTTCGACAGTCCAGAGGTCTATTCGACCACGGCGCACGAGTTCCAGCACATGATTCGCGCCAATATTAACCCGAACCCGGATACATGGTTCAACGAGGGGATGTCGGTCTTCACCGAAATCTACCTCGGCTACCCCGGCGCGACCGAAATCACCCTGAACTATCTCGCCATGCCGTTTACCCAGCTTAATTCGTGGCCGGAGGACGGTTTCAGCGCGCCGAATTACGCCGGGGCTGGTTTGTTCTTAACCTATCTGCATGACCGCTACGGCTTGCCCGCCATCCAAGCGGTGTCGGCCTCATCCGCCGACGGTCTGACCTCGGTTGACCGGGTGCTGCGCGAACTGGGCGTGCCCGGTGTCGATGAGTTCTTCGCCGATTGGGTGGTCGCCAACATCACCCAGCGCCCGGACGCCGACGATGGGCGCTGGGGCTACCAAACCTTTCAACCGGGGCGGGCGTTTTACCGCCCAATCACGGGTGATTTACCGTACACCTACGAGGCGTCGGTCAGACCGTATGCCGTCGATTATTTCGCGGTCGGGGAGGTTGGGGCGGACACGCTGCGTGTCTCGCTGACCCTGCCAGAGACCACCCGCGCCGTCCCTACCGACGCGGCCAGCGGCGAGCGCATGTGGTACAGCAACCGGGGCGACAACAGCGCCGCCACGCTCACCCGCGCCTTTGACCTACGTGGTCTGTCATCGGCAGAGCTGACCTATCGCGTCTGGCACTGGTTCGAGTCGCTGTGGGATTTCGGCTACCTGATGGTCAGTGACGACGGCGGCGAAACATGGGACATCCTCAGCACGCCCAACACCACCACCGATAATCCGCATAACACCGCTTTTGGTGCGGGCTATACCGGGCGCGCTGAGCAGTGGCTCGACGAGACCGTCTCGCTGGATGCCTACGCCGGGCGCGAGATTCTGGTGCGCTTCGCGGTCATCACCGACGATGCAGTCAACCAGCCGGGGATGGTGGTTGATGACATCCGGCTTGAGGCGCTGGGCTATGCGTCCGATTTTGAGGCAGACGGCGGCGGCTGGGAAGCCGAGGGCTGGGTCTGGATTGACAATGTGCTGCCGGTCACGGCGTATGTGCAGGTGATTCAACTGTTGGATGACGGCGGGGTGTCGGTGACGCGCCACGTCCTGAGTGGCGGCACGGGCGAGTGGGATACCGCGCTCGACCCCGCCGCCGAGCGCGTGTTTATTGCTGTGTCGCCGGTCATCCCGCTGACCACCGAGGCGTTGCCCTATACAATCGAGGTCGGAGCGGGGTAGGGTTTTAGCCCGCCGTCCGCGCCATCTCTTCGACCTGTTCGCGAGTGGGGAGCGCTGGGATTGCGCCCTTTTGGGTGGTCGCCAGCGCCCCGACCGTGTTGGCAAAATGCAGCACATTGCCCAGCTTGGATACGTCCGCCAGCATCCCGTCGAGGTCTGCGGCGGTCAGCAGTTGGGTAAGTAGGCCGCCGGTGAAGGCATCGCCCGCGCCGGTGGTATCGACCGCTGTGACGCCCTGCCCCTCGACCAGCAAAAATCCGTCGAGGGTGTAGGCGGTCGCGCCGCGTGAACCGTGCGTCACGACGATTAGGCGGGTGCGCTCGCGCCAGAGCTGATAGACATCGCCGCCCGTGAGAAAGTCCAGCTCATCTTCGCTGATTTTCACGCTGGTGGCGTAGTCGAACCCGGCCATCATCCCCTCACGGGCGGCGTCCTCGCTCGGCCACAGCGCGAGGCGCAGGTTGGGGTCGTAGCTGACCCATTTTCCGGCGTCGGCGGCGTGCTTGGCCGCGGCGAGAGTGGCGGCGCGGCTGGGTTCGGCAATCATCGAGACACTGCCGAAATGGAAAGCGCGGCAGCCGTCAATGAGTGTGTAATCCACGTCATCCGGCGTCATCAGCATATCGGCGCTGGGATTGCGATAGAAGCTGAAGGTGCGCTCGCCACCTTCACCCAGCGCGACGAATGCCAGCGCAGTATTGGCCTTGTCGGTCGATTTGAGGCCGCTGACATCGACGCCGAGGCCGCGCAGGGTCTCGGTCAGGTAATCGCCGAATGGGTCGCGCCCGACCTGACCGATAAACGCGCTGCTCAGGCCGAGGCGCTTCACTGCCACTGCGACATTGGCGGGTGCGCCGCCTGCCGCTTTGACGAAGCCAGACGCCTCGCCGACCGTGACGCCGGTTTCCATCGCCACGAAGTCAATCAGCAGTTCCCCCATGCAAACCACATCCACCATGATGTCTCATCCTTTTCTTGAAATACACGCTAAAAAATCATCTCTTTAAAGATTGTGGCACACGCCGCTCAGTCTTGCAAAGTGCGGTATAGTTGGGCGCAATAGACCATCTCAGCGGAAAAGAAGGGGCTGCTTTATGGACGACGGACACATTAACGACGCCGAACTAGACGCCTTGTTTGGCGGACAGCCCCCGAAGCCCGCGCTGCCGCCGGATGGGGTATTCCGCACCCCATCCGGGCGGGACCTCTCGCGCTATCGTGCGACCTCGTTCATCTCTGACCGGTCGCGGGTGTCGCCGTGGCTTGAGGCCATGTTCATGAGCGCGATGGAGTCCATCCAGCGCAAAAACTACGCTGACGCAATCCGTCACCTTAAACGCTGTTTGGAAGATAACCGCGACTTCATCGACGCGCTGCTGTGGCTGGGTCGCTTGGAAGATGAGCCAGACGTGCGGCGCGAACACCTCAAGGCGGTGCTGTCGTTGCAACCGGCCAATGGTGATGCCATGCGTGAGCTGATGATTTTGGACGGTGAACTTGACCCCGACCAGCCGTTTGATGCCTTCACCATGCCAGAGGTGCGCCACGCCGACGGCGCGGTGGCGGCACAGGCGCGCAATCTGCGCTGTCCGCGCTGTGGCTCGCCCAATCTCTCGGACGACGACGCCAGCCCCAATATTTTGACCTGTGACTCGTGCGGCTACACCCTCGAAAAGGCCGCCAACACCGGCGGGATGCAGTCGCTGACCCGTGCGCTGCTGCTGCGCCGGTCACAGGAAGTGGTGTGGGTAGTTGGGGCGCGTACCCTCAAGTGTCATGGCTGTGGGGCAGAGCGCACCCTAACCGCCAAACAGATGTCATCGGAATGTCCGTTCTGCGGCTCCCGTCAGGTCATTGAGCAGGATGCGCTGGGGACATTAAGCCAGCCCGACACGATTGTCCCGTTCCGCGTGGCGGGGCGGGCGGCGCTGGAACAAGTGAAGAAGTCGCTGGATGGGACGGTGGAGCGTCTGAAAGGGTTCTTCGTCGAAAACCGTGTCAAGCGCGTGGCGATTGAGGGCGTTTTCCTGCCGTTCTGGGTGTTTGACCTGATGGCCGACATCACCCATAACTACGAGGTGGTTGAAAGTAAAGAAGACCAACACGGCTCGATTTTCACCCTCAGTGCAGCGGCCTCGCGCCGCACCTACAGTGAGAAAATCAGCGATGGGGTGATGAACCTGACGGCGCCAGCGGTCAAACAGCCCACCCCGGCGATGTTGGCACGCTTAGGGCGCTACGATTACAGCCTCGGCGTGGACTACCGTCCAGAATATGTGGCGCAGCATTCGGCAGAAATTTATACATTGGACTTTGACAAAGCTGCGATGGATGCCCAATCGCGCCTGAGCGAACACATGCGTCAGAAGCACCGCTGTAACGACAGTCGCTACCGCACCACCAGCATCACCAGCCTCGTGACACAGGCCAGCTTCCGATTGGTGCTGGTTCCGGTCTGGGCGGTGACGCTGTTCGAGCGCGATGGGGATGTGCGCTCGGCGTTGGTCAACGGCCAGACCGGAGAGGTGGTATTGGGGCGGGCAGTCAAACCGAATTAACCGCCCAGCGCCGCGGTGACCAACGGAACCATGACAGCGCGCTCGACGAGGTAGGCCACCGTCAGGACAGGCAGGGCGACGAATACGAACAGCTTAAAGGCGTCGCCCAGCGCTTGGCTCCACGCCTGTCCAATGGTTTTACCGGGGGGGAGTTTGGTCAGCAGCGCGCCGAGGCGGAAGCTGGCCGTAATCATGATGACCAGTACGGGGACGACCAGCAGCAGGTGGGGCAGGAAGGCTGCCCAGACGGGTGCGACGCTCAGGCCATTGCTCATCAGCGCCGCTGTAGCGAAGCCCAGCACACCGACCAGAATGGGAAGCAGAATCAGCGGTACGACGCCGAATGTGATCATGCTCAAGAACACACCAACGAGGATATAACGCAGGTTAAGGCTGTATAGGTCGGCTGACAGGCTGCCGTCTAGACCTGCGCGAACTAGGTCGCTGAATACTTGGATGCTCTGCATACCTTCTGTGGTGAATAGGTTGGAGGGCAGGGTTGGCTGATAGGCGGGCGACGTCCCAACCATGAAGCCGAACACAAATGCCCCGATGATGGCCGAAATCCCGACGAACAGCATCGGGCGCAGGCGCTGAAAGGTATAGGGTATGGCGCGGGTGTAGATTTCACCCAGCGACCGGGCAGGTGTCCCATTGTCATCAACGGCGCGGAAGTTGCGCCACAAGCCTAGCAAAATTCCCTTGATGTTGAACGAGTCCAGTGATCGCCCCAGTAGCTCTTCCCGATTGAAGATGGCTGCACCCATCCGCAGCAGCAGCACGGCCACCACGAACATTGCAATTATCATGAACCACAAAAACCCTACCCCATTGGGTGAGTTGAAATCTGGCGCGGTGAACACGATGGCCGCCTCGATCTGGATGACCAGTGCCATTGGGACGAGGATGAACGAGGCCAGTAGGTTGGCGGCGCGCACGCTGGTGGTCTGACTGCTCACCACGACCGACCCAGCTACCATGACCAGTGTCTGCATCAGGGTGAGGATGGCGATCTGGATGACGAGGGTAGGCTGTGGTCGCCAGCCGTCTGTACCCCCGACGACGAACAATAGGTAAATCGCCATACCACCTATTGAAGCCAGCAGCGGCGGAATCATTGATGCCAAGGTCTTACCGACATACAGCTCCCAGTTGGTCAGCGGAGTGCTGAGGAGGGGTTCGAGGCTGCGGCGTTCTTTTTCACCTACGAACGTCTCTAGGGCGATGACCAGCGACAGCGAAACGGGGAAGAAACCGACCACCATCAGCAGGAACGGGATGGCGCGGGTTGATATGACGCCGCCGCCGTAGAAGTTGACGAAATCAATCATCCGCCCCGACAGCTCGTTGGCGAGGTAGGGGAAGGCGAAGGTCATAATCAGGATGGGGCCGAGGATGCGCCAGTCGCGGAAGCTGTCGCGCACCTCGCGCTGGGTGATGACCAGCGCATTACTGAGCGATGTGGCGAATGGGTTCATTGGCTTCATCCTCCTTTACGACGTTCAAATAGACATCTTCTAAGGTTTGGGTCAGCGGCGCGAGGGTGACGACCTCGACGCCGAGTCCGGCCAGTGTCCGCAACAGGGCGGGGTTATCCCGTTCGGGCTGTTGGGTGGTGAAGCGCAGCCAGTTATGGCCGGTCTCTTTGACCTCGACCAGCCCGGCGACGGCGGCGGTCGCGCCGTTGAGTGACCCGTTGACGTGCAGTTCCATTAGAGGCTCTCCGGCGAAGCGGCGGCGCAGTTCCTCGAACGTGCCGCGTGCGACGATGCGCCCGCGCCGGATGATGGCAATTTGGTTGGCGAGTGCCTGTGCCTCGGCGAGGTTGTGGGTAGTGATGAGGAACGTCCGCTTGTCCTTCTGGAGGTCGATGATAGCATCGCGCACCAGTTTCGCGCTTTGTGGGTCCATCGCTGAGGTCGGTTCGTCCAGCAGCAGGACTGGCGGGTTATGGATGAGGGCGCGGACCAGCGAGAGCTTCTGTTTCATGCCCTTAGAATAGTCGCCGATGCGCCGGTCAAGGGCATGGGCGAGGTCGAAGCGCTCCATCAGGCGCAGGGCGTCGCGGCGCAGTGTCGCCCGGTCAATGCGGTAGACCTTGCCGAAGAAGTCGAGGTATTCCAGCGCTTTCATGCGCTCATATAGGCCGTGTTGCTCGGTCAGGACGCCAACGCTGGCACGCACCTTGGCCGGTTCCTTGACCACATCGTACCCGGCAATCTGGCAAGTCCCACTGCTTGGGACGAGAATGCTGGTCATCATGCGGACGGTGGTCGTCTTGCCCGCGCCGTTTGGCCCCAGCACGGCCAATACCTCCCCCCTGCCGACCGAGAGTGTGATGTCCTCGACGGCGGTAAACCCGTCGAAGACCTTACGGAGTTGTTGGGTTTCAATCATCAGGAGTCTTCTATCCGCTTGGATTTAGATATATGATTTCCCCGATTAAACCACAGAGTAGCGAGTGAGGGATTAACGCTTTGTCGAATAATGGGCAGGAGGTTGTTGGGGTTTTGTGCGGAGGTCTGCTACCGTATAACGAAAAAACTCCCGGCTGTTCTGCCGAGAGTTTTTGGTGTCGGGGCGGCGGGATTCGAACCCACGACCTCATCGACCCGAACGATGCACGCTACCAACTGCGCTACGCCCCGATACAGCGCTAAGATTACTCCACGCCCATACACTTGTAAAGAGGGAGTTTAATGGCCGACCACACGCCAGAACCGACACCAGAAACGACTACGACACCCACACCCGCCCCCGTAACGCTGACCGACCGCCTCCGCCGCTTGACGCATTTTATCCTCAACCCGATTGGCCTGCTGCTGCACCGCTGGGGCGTTCACCCTGACCATGTAACTATCGCAGGAACGGTGTTGGTCTTCGCCGCTGCGCTGTTGATTGGGGCGGGTGAACTGCGCGGCGGGGCGCTGCTGCTGCTGTTGGCACTGCCGTTCGACGCTATCGACGGGGCGATTGCCCGCGCCATGAACCGAACGGGAAAATTCGGCGCGCTGCTTGATTCCACGCTTGACCGCTACGCCGATGCTGTAATTTTCGCCGGTTTGGGGTATTATTTTGCGGTTCAAGTTCGGTTGGAACTGTTGGTGCTGGCGTTCGCCGCGCTGATGGGTGCGTATGGGGTGAGTTATGTGCGCGCCCGTGCCGAGGGCTTGGGCGTTGATGTAAAGATTGGGCTGTTCTCGCGGGTCGAGCGCATCGTCATTATTTTGCTGATGCTCGTGCTGCCTGACTTGCTGCCCATCGGCGTCACCATCCTCGCCATCGGGACAAACCTCACCGCGTTCCAACGCTTAGTTTATGTTTACCGGGTATTAAAACAACGAGAGGGGGAGCCGGATGGAGTTCGGCCCACAAGCCATTGAAATTGGCAACATTCAGATTCGTTATTATGGCCTCATCATCGTCGCGGCGATTCTCATCGCCGCGTCGGTGGCGGCACGCCTCGCCAAGCGGCAGGGCAAAGACCCCGACCACATCTGGGGCGCGATGTTCTTGGCCGTCATCCTCGGCATCGTCGGGGCGCGCCTGTGGTACGTGCTGTTCCCGCCGGTCTCGGCGGTCGCCGCTGGGCGCGACACGGCGTGGTACTTCGCCAACTTCTTTAACCTGCAAGACGGCGCCATCGCCATCTGGAGCGGCGGCCTGCACATCTTTGGCGCGTTCATGGGCGGCTTTATCGGCGCGTACCTTTACCTGCGCCAGAACAAGCTCAACGTCTTGGAGTGGTTGGACATTGCCGCTGTGGCGCTCCCGTTGGGGCAGTTCATCGGGCGCTGGGCCAACTACGTCAACCAAGAGCTGTACGGTCTGCCGACCGGCGTTTCGTGGTTGGGTCTGAGTATTGACCGCGAGTTCCGCGTCGGTGAGTTTACCCGTACCACGCTCTACCCGCTGGAAGGGCCGACTGAGACGCTGTTCCACCCGTTATTCCTGTATGAAGGCCTGTTGATGCTGGTGGTGTTCTTCGTGCTGCTGCGTCTGTTCAACACCCAGCGCGATACGCTTAAGCCCGGCACGCTGTTCTTCCTCTATCTGGCTTCGTACAGTGTTGTCCGCTACGCGCTGGAGTTCCTGCGCATTGAGGTTAACCTGTTCCGCTTGTACGACGCGGATGGCAACGTGACCACCCGCATCAACACCAGTCAGCTTGTGGCGGGTATCGGGTTTGTGATTGCGCTGGTCGGCCTTGCGCCGCGCTGGGGCGCAATCCAGTGGGGTAAGGTGTTCAGCCGCGCCCAGCCTGTTGAAAAGAAGCGGGTTGCCTAAGCTCCCTGCCTATTAAAGCTGTCTCGTCCCGCCCCTAGACCCTCGCTGTCTGGGGGCGGTATGTTTGTGGGGTGTATGGTCTGTGCGCCTTACCGCGTCTAACTATCCAGTGGATTTTCCGCGCTGTGTCCGCCTGTCTGTAAGGAAGAAATACGCCCCATGTCTTTCCGCCTGCTCATCTCATACGCCCACCCCGACGATGAATCGTTCGGACTCGGTGGGTTAATCTCGAAGTACGTTGCCGCCGGGGTTGAGGTTTATTATTTGTGCGCCACGAACGGCGATGTCGGTACGGTCTCGCCGGAACTGCTCAACGGGTATGCGTCGGTGGCCGAACTGCGCCTGTCCGAACTGGCCGCCGCGTCCGAAATCCTTGGCTTCAAGAAGGTTTACACGCTCGGCTACAAAGATTCGGGCATGATGGGGTCGAACTTCAACCAAGACCCGGCCTGCCTGTGGTATGCGGGGCAGAGCAAGCCCGCCGAGGTCACGCGCCGGGTGGTCGAGGTCATCCGCGATTGCAAGCCGCATGTCGTGCTGACCTTCAACAACTACGGCGGCTACGGCCACCCCGACCACATCGCCATCCAGCGGGCGACGACCGAGGCGTTCACACTGGCGGGCGACCCGGCCTATGTAACCGGACATGAGGCGTGGCAGCCTCAAAAGCTGTATTACAGCAGTATCGCCAAGTGGGCGGTGCAGATTGGTGTGTGGCGCGCCCGCATGATGGGCAAGAACCCGCGTGCGATGGGTCGCAATGCCGACATCGACATCCAAGCCATCCTCGACCACGTGGAGCCGGTGCATACCCGTGTGGACATCCGCGACTGGTTCGAGGCGTGGGACCGGGCGTCGGCCTGTCACAAGAGCCAGCTTGCGGGCGGCTTCCGCATTGTTCCCAAGTGGGCGCGCCCCGTCCTGACACCGTACCAACTCTTTACCCGCATCCACCCCAAACCGGCGCATAATCGGGTAGACGAAAACGACCTCTTCGACGGCCTCACCGCTGAGAGGTAGCAGGCTGGGAGCGCTTTACCATGACCGCCACGCCCGAACAGGTAGACCTCCTGATGGACGCCATCGACCTGCTCAACTCCGACCAACGGGAGCAGGCACGGGCCATCCTTCGCAGCCTCATCCAAGAAGACTCGGATTTTGAGGATGCGTGGTTGTGGATGAGCTTGGCGGTCGATACGCTCGACCAAGCGACGGTCTGCCTTGAGAACGCGCTGCGCGTCAACCCGAAAAACGCCCGCGCCGCTGAGGCGTTGCTACGCCTGCGTGCGCCAGACATGGCAATCACCCGCCGCCGCGATTCGCTGCGGGAATGGCGTGATTTGGTATTGGGGCTGTTCTGGATGCTGTTCTTCGGGACGCTGTGCGCGTCGCTGGCGACTTATGCCGCGTTGATGGAACAGTACCGCGCCAGCCTAGGGGGTGGGGGTGGCTAAGACGGGCTGGTAGCGCCGCTTGAGCGTGTCTTGGCCGTCCGGCCCCTGCAACCACCCGATAAAATCGCGGGCGATGCCGGTCGGTTCCATACTGGCGACCACAAATACCGTCGAACGCAGGGGGTAGGTCTGGTCGGCAAGGGTTGCCATGGACGGCAGGACGCTTTCGACCGTCAGCAGCCGCACCCCGGTCTCTAACGAGGCCAGCGAGATATAGCCCAGCGCGCCGGGTGTCTGGCGCACCAACCGCAGCACGCCTTCGTTGCTGGCAGCGGTCAATGCCGCGCCGGTTGTCCGGCGTGACCCCATTACAGCCTGCTCAAATTCGGCACGGATGCCAGACCCGTCTTCGCGGCTGATGACCGCAAGCGGGTGGCTGGGCGCGCCGAACACCGCCCAGTCCGTCACGCGGCCCTGATAGGCTTGGCGGAGTTGGTCGATGGTTAGGCCTTCGATGGAGGTTTCAGGGTGAGCGATGAGCGCGATGGCGTCATTGACGATGGGCGCTGCCCAAAGCTGTTGGGTATCTTCTGGCGAAAGGTGGCTGGTAAAGACGAGATGGGCGTCCCCACGTCGCAGCGCCGCCACCGATTGGCGGTAATCGGCGGTGCGGACTTCGATGGTGAATTGCGGGTCGGGGTAGGCCGACACCGCGTCAATCACCAGCGGCAGCGCCGATGACGTGACCATCACGCGCAGGGGAACATCCCGCGTGCCGGGGGTGGTGGTAGGGGGCGTGTGTGCGCTGCACCCCACCAAGGTGGAGACCACCGCAATTACCAGCGCGCGCTTAGGGGAATGCCAATCCACAAACCTTATGTCCGGTGTAAATAAAGGTCCAAAAATGCTTTTGCATATTCACGCAGGCGACCTTCAATGATTGCGCTGCGGATTTGCTCCATGTGTCGGATGAGGAAGGTAATATTATGAAGCGAAAGCAGGGTATGACCCAGCAGCTCCTCAGCCTTGTGCAGGTGGCGGATGTACGCCCGTGAAAAGTTTTGACAGGCGTAGCAGGTGCAGCCGTCTTGGATGGGGCGCTCGTCCCGCGCCCACGCCTGTTTCTTGACGTTGACGCGGCCTTCCGGCGTTAGGGCTGCGCCGTGGCGCGCCACGCGGGTGGGCATCACGCAGTCAAAAATGTCGATGCCCCGGCTGACGGCTTCTACAAGGTCATCGGCCTCGCCGACGCCCATCAGGTAGCGTGGTTTGTTGGCTGCCATCAACGGGACGGTGTGGTCGAGGGTGCGGTACATATCCGCCTTCGATTCACCGACCGCCAGCCCGCCGACCGCATAGCCGGGGAAACCGATGGCCTGAATCTCCTCGGCAGATTTGGCGCGCAGGTCAGGGAAAACCCCGCCTTGGATAATGCCGAACAACGCTTGAGTGCTGTCGTCGGGGTGCGCCTCACGGCAGCGCTGCGCCCATGCAGTCGTGCGCCGCACAGCGCGCTCGACAATGGCACGGTCGGTCGGGACGGGACATTCATCGAACGCCATGATAATGTCTGCGCCGAGATTTTCTTGGATGTTTATGGACGATTCGGGCGTGAAGCGGTGCCGTGAGCCATCAATATGACTTTGGAAGGTTACACCGTCGTCGTCAATTTTGTTGATGCTGGCGAGGCTAAACACTTGGAAGCCGCCGCTGTCGGTCAGGATGGGGCCGTCCCAGCCCATGAAGCGATGCAACCCGCCCATTTCGCGCACCAGCTCACTGGTCGGGCGCAGGTGCAGGTGATAGGTGTTGGCGAGGATGAGGGGCGCGGGGATGTCCTTCAGGTCACGCGGCATAACCGCTTTAACGGTGGCCTGCGTGCCGACCGGTGCAAAGACCGGGGTCGGGATGTCACCGTGGGGGGTGTGGAAAACACCAGCGCGGGCAGCGCCGTCGGTGGCGATGACCTCAAAAGTAAAAGTTTGGGTGGTCGGTGTGTCCATCATACAGAGGGATTATATCAGAATATTCTGGGGAGATTCCCCACACGCCCCCAAACTGGGGTTTTGCGATAGGTAGAACATCTTATCACATTAGGAGAGTAGCTGCACAATTGCTCATGTTCGATGCGCCGCCGTTGGGTGTCCGTCGGGGGATTACTGTCGGTTGTTTGGTACAATGAACCGCTTAAAGACAGTTATTAGATGAGGTGATAACGCTGATGGAAGCTGCTCCGTCCTATACGCGCCAACCCGATTCCGGCACGGGTAACCCGTGGCCGATTCGCGTCGCGCTGCTGCTGCTGTGGGCGGTGTTCCTCACCGCACTGACGGTCGGTGGGCTGGTGGCGTATGCCAGCACCTTATACGCTGACCGAATCCTGCCGGGCGTTTCGGTTGGTGGGGTAGATGTGGGCGGGTTAACGGTGGCTGAGGCTGAGGCTGTCCTGACCGCGCACTACGCCAGTGCGTCAGGCGTGGCCTACACCCTGCGCGCCGACGGCCAGACGTGGACGTACAGCGCCGCCGACCTCGGCCTAAACATCGAAGCAGGGGAGGCGGTCGCCCAAGCGATGCAGGCTGGGCGCACCGACAGCGGCTTCATCGGCAACCTGACCAGCCAAGCGCTGACCTACCTCAACGGGCAGGCGGTCGCGCCGCGCCTGACTTATGACCAATCGAAGGCGCTGGCGGTCCTGCAATCACTGGCTGGGGAGGTCAATCAAGCGGGCGCGTCTGGTGGACTGACCATCAGCGGCTTTGACGTGGTAGCGACCCCTGCCCAGACCGCCCGCACATTGGACGTTTCAGCGTCGCTGGCGCGCCTTGATTATGCGCTGACCAACTCGGCGGCTGGGACAGATATTCCATTGGTGATTCGTGAGCAGCCCGCCGCTATCCAGAACCTTGACGAGGCGGCGCTTCTGGCGCAGACGGTCTTGTCTGCGCCGCTGACCCTAATCGCCGATG
>JALONW010000040.1 GCA_025454725.1 Anaerolineae bacterium | reverse complement strand
CACCACATGATGCTGATTTCGGCGGGACTGGGGGCTGTCTGCGGCGCGCTGGGGCTGCTGGTCAGCTACCACCTCGACATCGCGGCGGGGCCGTCGATTGTTTTGACGATGGCGGTGATGTTCGCGCTGATATTCGTCAGCGTGCGGTTGGGCTACCGCCTGCGGCGGCAGTAGCCCAACCCAATTTCTATGTTAGTTACTTCCCCGGAAACCATCGGGGAGTTCGGGCAGAGGCAGAAGCTCCGTGCCGCGTGTTGTACGCATCGTCTGCGAAGCAGTCAGGCTAACCGCATCAAGGCGGAGTGCGCTGGTGGCCGTCAGTGGAGCGCGGAACTGCACCACCACCCGGCTGACCGTTGAGTCCAGTGGGCAGGTGAGGGTTTCGGTCTCCCAGTCGGTCAGCGGCTCACTATTCACTGCGTTAGTTAGGACGCAGCGGTCAACCGTCCCATCGGTGTAGAAGATGCGCAGGTTGGCGATGGGGCCGCTGCCCTGCTTAGCGCTGAAACTCAGCGTTAGGCTGTCCTGCTCGGTCAGGTACGCCAACTGCGGCTGGCGGGTGAGGTTTAGGTTCTGCTTGAGGCTGCTGCCCACCCGCACAAGGGCATAGAATGACCCATCGGGAATGCTGCCGGTGTTTCTGCGCCTGCCGTTGGTGAACACCCAGTTTTGGGCGGTGGCGTTGGTGTCGCCTGCGGTCTCAAAGCTCCCGTTTAGGATGAGGTTGCCCAGTGCCGTCGTCTCATAAGCGCCCATATCGACCGAACCGCCCACCACGCGCTGCATCCTATCGGCATCGAGTGGGAGTAGTTCGATGGTGTCGCTGTCCCCGTCAAGGTCGAAGCTGTCGGCTGGGAGGGCAGCGCTGTTGCCAGCGTTGATGGCCGGACTGTTGTCCTGTAAACGGTAATTGCCCTCGGTCGTCGGCGCGCTGCTGGCATCGACCGGGCTGATGAACAGCGGGTCAGCATCGAGGTTGCCCGTCCCGTTTGCGCCGCCCTCGACGAGGCTGGTCGAGACCGTGGTCTGTACGCCTATATCTGAAGTAACCGCTCCCCCGTTGTTTCCCCAGACGATGCTGTTGGTTAGGTTGAGGTTAAAGTTGTTGTAAATCCCCCCACCTCCCACTTGGGCGGTGTTTCCAACAAAGGTGCTGTTGATGACGTTGACCGCGCCAGTGATGACCTTAAGACCGCCTCCTTCGAATCCACTGACATTGCCGCTGAATAAGCTGTTCACCACCTGAACCTGTGAAGAACCGCCAAGCACACTCATCCCGCCACCATCCCCGTCCGCCATGTTGCCCGCGACCGTGGTATTGACCATATTAAGTGTGATGAACTGGACGGCCAATGCCCCGCCACGCGGGCTGGTGTTGTTGGTGAATGTGCTGTCGCGGATGGTGAGGGTGCTGCCGTCAGCAAACAGGCCACCCCCTTCGCTTAAGGTCACATTGCTGCTCATTGTGACACGCTCTAGGCTGAGATTGCTGTTGAGCACATAAATCGCCCCACCGCTTAGATTACTACTGGAACCTCCGGTCAGGGTTAGGTTTTCCAGTGATACAACCGCACCACTTCTTAGCTCCAAGAAGCGGAAATTAGGTGCCGTACTGTCACGGGACAGGGTTGCGCCCGTTCCCAACCCAACCAGTGATATGGGAGTGGTAATCTCTGGCAGTGCATTGGTTATATCTGAGCTATGACCTGCCGTGAAAAGGTAGACGCCCTCGCTGAGGTAGAAGGTGTTCAGGTCGGTGTTCAGGTTGGCGCACAAAATCGCTTTCACAAGGTCGGCGGTGTCGCCTGCTGGGACGGTGTAGGGGACGGCGTAGACCAAACAGTAATCTACCTCGTCCGAGCCGATGTCATACTTGCTGTACTGTGGGCGGGTCGTGCCGTCCATGTCCGGCATCAGCTCTCCGAATTCGCCGTCGCCGTCCACGTCATACAGGTCGTACAAAATACCGTCGGGCAGCGTGGTATCACCCGCATCAATGGCCGGGCTGTTGGGCTGAATGCGGTAATCGCCTGCGGTGGTGGGGGCGGCGCTGGCGGGCTGGGGCGCGACGAACAGTGGGTCAACGTCGAGCGCTTCATTGAACCATCCCCCTTCGATGATGCTGTAGCTGGGGGCAATGCTGGGGAACATCGGGCCATAGGCCCCGTCGGGGAGGTTGCCCCAGATGATGCTGGAATGGGTGATGATGCTGTCGTGGTTTTGGTAGTAGAGGCCGCCCGCGCTGATGCCAGCCTTATTGCCAGCAACAGTTGTGAGGATGAACTGGGAAACGGATACGCCGTTGTTGTACCACGCACCGCCGCTTTCCCCTGCGCTGTTCCCGCTCATGGTTACGCCGGTAAATATGTTCCGAAAACCGCTCATATGGTAGACTGCCCCACCGTTACGGGCGGCTGCATTTCCAATCAGCTTGGAATTTGTGACCACAAGGCCGGTGAAATTGACTTGGTAGATTGCGCCGCCATCAACCGCTGCGGTGTTGGCTGACAGTGTGCTGGTCGTTATCTGTAATTCACCAGAAGCGTAGACGGCACCCCCGTTCTGCGCGGTGTTGCCGGTCAGTGTCACCGCATAAAAGATGGTCTCTGAACTGCCGGCATAGATGGCTCCGCCGTTGTCCGCGCTGAGGTAGCCGCCGGTCAGGGTCAAATAATTTAGCGTTAAGCTCTCGCCTTCCGCGTACAAAAGGCGGAACTCTGGCGACCCGTCGGCGCGTTCTAGGGTTGCGCCACTGCCGTTGATGACCAATGGCGCTGTGATGCGGGGCAGGGCGCTATCGGTGTGGGTCGCATCAGGCTGGGTGAAGGTAAACGCACAGGTTCCGATGATGTTGATGTTGTCTGATTGGGGGGTGGCATTGGCGGTGGTGATGGCGGCGGCAAGTCCCACGGTGTCGCCGCAGTTTACAATCATGGTGACTTGCGCGGCGCTGGTCGATGCGATGACCGCCCACAGCACGCCCAAACAACCGATGACCACGGCGCGGAAATATAATTTCATCGAAAAATTCCTTGATGCTGGATGATAAGGATGAGGTGAGACCGCGCCGGATGGGGTGAACCGCCAGCAGGACGGTTGACAGGGGGTACTTTAGTCAGGAAATACCCCCACAGGATAACACTTCTCGATGGATTGAATCACAAAATTTTTGAGGCTGGGTGTTGACGCTGGGCAGGCGAGACCCTTAACCCAAACGGAACAGGCGCTCGGCGTTGGCGGTAGTGGCAGCCTCAATCTCAGCGACGCTGACGCCGCGCACGGTGGCGAGTCGCTCGACGATGTAGGGGATGTAGCCCGGCTCGTTGCGTTTGCCACGATAGGGGGTGGGCGTCAAGTAGGGGCCGTCGGTCTCGACCAAAATCCGGTCCAGCGGGACGGCAGCGGCCAAGCGGCGGGTGTCGTCGGCGTTCTTGTAGGTGATTGGCCCAGTGAACCCGACGTAAAACTCCGCCTCGATGGCGCGCATGGCAAGGTCGAACGGCGCGGACACGCTGTGTAGCACGCCGGGGCGGGTTTTGAGGTCGCCGGTCAAGCCCGCCGCCCACTGTTCCAGCATTGGCACAACGTCTTCGCTGGCCTCGCGGTTGTGGATGATGACGGGTAAGCCCAATTCGGCGGCTAAGGCCAATTGTGCAGCGAACACCTCAGCCTGTTTGGCCTTGGGCGACTTGTCCCAATAGTAATCGAGGCCGATTTCGCCGATGGCGACGATTCCCGGCTGACGCGATAACTCGCGCACGGTGGCAAGGTCAGCGGGTGAGAAATCCGCTGTGCTGTTGGGATGCCAGCCGACCGCGCCATAGATGACACCGGGGTATTCCGCCGAGAAACGCACGGCGTTCCGGCTGGTCTCTTCATCGACGCCGGGGATGATGAAACGCGATACCCCGACCGCACGGGCGCGCTCAAGCACGTCCACACGGTCGGGGTCATAGGCGTCGAAGTCGAGATGAATGTGGGTATCGACCAGCGCCACGGGGCGGCCTACAGCAGTTCGCCGGTCTTGAGCGCCTGAAGGTCAGACTCGACCATCATCTGGATGAGCTGCTCAAACGTGACCTGCGGCTCCCAGCCCAACACGCGGCCAGCCTTTTCCGGGCTGCCTATGAGCAGGTCCACCTCGGCGGGGCGCATGAAGGCCGGGTCTTGGACAGCATAATCTTCCCAGTTGAGGTCAACCGTCTGGAAGGCGACTTCCAGCAGGCGCTTGACGCTGTGGGTCTTGCCGGTCGAGACGACGTAATCGTCGGGAGTGTCCTGCTGAAGCATCAGCCACATGGCGCGCACGTAGTCGCCTGCGAAACCCCAGTCGCGTTGGGCGTCGGTGTTGCCAATGCGGAGTTCTTTGGCCTTGCCCAGCTTAATCTTGGCGGCGTGGTAGGCCACTTTGCGCGTGACAAATTCGAGGCCGCGGCGCGGGCTTTCGTGGTTGAACAAAATGCCGCTGCTGGCGTGCATATTGTAGCTCTCGCGGTAGTTGACCGTAATCCAGTGGCCGTAAACCTTGGCGACGCCATAGGGGCTGCGCGGGTAGAACGGGGTGGTCTCGACCTGTGGGACTTCCTGTACCTTGCCAAACATTTCGGACGACGACGCTTGATAGAAGCGGATGGCCGGGTTCACCGCAAGGATGGCGTCCAGCAGGCGGGTGACGCCCAAACCGGTCACGTCGCCCGTGAAGACTGGCTGGTCCCAAGAGGTCTGGACAAAGCTCTGCGCGGCAAGGTTATACACCTCGTCGGGCTGGGCGATGGTCAGCGCCTTGGTCATGCTGGTCTGGTCGCCCATGTCGCCAGACAAGATTTTAATCTGGTCTTGGATGTGGCGGATGCGCTCGTAGCGGACGGTGCTGGTGCGGCGGATGAGGCCGTAGACCTCGTAGCCTTCCTTGAGCAGCAGTTCCGCGAGGTACGAACCGTCTTGGCCGGTGATACCGGTAATCAGGGCGCGTTTTGGCATGGGTTTCTTCTAGGCTCCTTTTACACGCTGGCGGCAGTCTTCAAGCAGGTCGCGCAGCGTCTGTTCAAACGGGATTTGGGGCTGCCAGCCGGTCGCGGCATGCAGGCGGGCATAATCACCCTCTAGGATGGGGATTTTGCTGGGGCGCAGGCGCGCCGGGTCTACCTCGACCGTGATGTTGACGTGGGCGTGCGCCAGCAGGCCGTCCAGAAGACTCTGGATGGTGCGTGCCTTGCCCGACGCGACGTTGTAGGCTTCACCGGGGCGTCCGCGCTCAACCATCAGATGATAAGCACGCACGACATCGCGCACGTCGGTGAAGTCACGCCGCGCTGACAGGTCGCCGACTTTGACGACCGGCTCTTGAAGCCCGGCCTCGATGCGCGCAATCTGCATAGCGAAGGCTGGCGCGGCGAATAGGTCACTTTGGCCGGGGCCGAAGTGGTTGAACGGACGGGCGCGCAGCACCGGCAGGCCGTGGCTGAGGTGATATTGCAGGCCGAGCATGTCCTGTGCCACCTTGCTGACGCTGTAGGGGCTGTTGGGCGCAAGCGGCGTGTCCTCGGTGATGGGTGTGGTGGTGGCCGCACCGTATACCTCTGCCGACCCCGCAATCAGCAGGCGGGGGGCGATGCCCAACGCGATGCAGCCCAGCATCAGGTTGAGCTGGATGCGGACGTTGGTCTCGAAGGTGTCCCACGGGTCTTCAAATGACCGAGGGACGAACGCCTGACCCGCAAGATGATAGATGTGGTCTGGGCGCACCCGGTCCAGCATCGCTTGAACCTCGGCGGGCGCACGCAGGTCTAGCCCAGCCCACACCACGCCCGATAAATCTGGGGTGGGGGAGCCGGGCAGGTAGGTTCCGGTTAGATGGGCTTGTGGCAGGGCGGTGTGAAGGTAGCGTACCAGCGTGCTACCGACGAACCCCCCCGCGCCCGTGATGAGAATCTGCACCCAGTCTTTTCCGATTCGATGCGTGTGGACGACAACGCCAACGGATTATACAGACGTTGTGCCAACCTGCCAGACCTAACGCGGTGGGTAGGCGACGACGAACAGGATAGTCTGCACACTGTCCGCCCTATGGTATGTATACGCTACGATGTCGTAATGTTGGCCGGGCGGGATTTGCAGCGTGTTCAGCCGCCCGCGTACCCGGTTGTCACCATCAATGAGGATGACATCAAACAGGCCAGCAGGCGCGAAGGTCTGGTTAGAGGCCGTCAGCGCCGGGACATTGCGGATGAGGCGGCGGGTGTCCAGCGGGGCGGTTGGCGCTGATGACCCGGTGTTGGGGACGGTCGCCAGCGACGGGTCGGGGGTCGGCTGTGGGAGTGGTGTAGCAGTCGGCGGCGGCGGAGTCTCGTCCGGGGCGTACTCGTTCAGGCCGAGGCTGTACAGCGTCGCGTCAGTAGACAGGTTGACCAGCCGTAGCGACCCAGCCTGTTCGGTAATCTGCAGGATGTTGTCGTCAATCAGGCGCGCTTGCAGCCCGTCGGCGGGCGACCCGTAGATGAAGACGCTGTAGTCGCCCGGTTCTGGCAGCAGCAGCCCGATGTCGATGAGCGCGGGGCCGTCGCCGGTCGAGCGCACCAACAGCGCGATTTCTTCGCCCGTCACTGGGATGAGAGGGCCGCCGCTGGGCGCGAACAAGGACGGCATGGCGAGGAAACCGTTCACGTAGATATCAATGGCTACCCCCGATTCGAGCGCGTTGACGAAGCGCAGGCGCGACTGGGAAAGCTGTTCACCATCCCCGCCCAGCAGCGCAGATTCCTCAACGCTGGCGACGTAGAAGGCGGGCGGCGCGTCGTCGCGGGCGGTGACGGCGTACAGCGCGCTCTGACCAGCCTCAAACACCACCGTTTTGGCTTCTAAGATGTCGATGTCAGTGTTGTTGACATCACGGAAGGTAAACCCAAGCTCACCGGGGCTGACCAGCACGGGTTGACTGAACTGGCCGACCCCGATGGGTCGGAAGTCGGGGTAGGCTTCTGGCCCGACGCCCGCCGTCAGGCCGGTCACGTTGTCAGTGGCGTTGAAGAATACCACCCGCGATTGGCCGACCGGCACAGGCGACAAATTAGCTTCATAGGGGGTGACGCGCATCTGGTCGGGCGCACCGGTCAGGAGCAGCGTGAGGGACAATCCTGCACGCCCATTGAGGTTATAGCCATCTACCAACGGAGCCGAGGCGGCACGGTCGGCCCCGGCGGTGTAGACGCTCAGGCGCTGACTGCCGGTCACGACCTCCAGCGGCGGGGTCTGGGTGGTGAAGGTCAGGTTGGTGGCGATGGGCTGGTCGTTCAGGTACACGTCTAACTCACGAGCGCCATTGCTTAGGTGAACGACGCTGACGGTATAGCGCCCCAGTGCCGGAGTTTCAAGGCGCTCGAAACGTGATTGCGCCGGGTCAAACGGGTCGGGGGCGAGGATGAAGCTGTACAGGGTCAGCTCGCGCAGCAGCACGGTTTCCTCAGCCAAGACGGTTTCACCAGCGACGGCGCGCAGCACACGCTCACCCGCATCGGTGACGGTCGGCAGCAGCGGCGTAAGGGGTTCGTCGTCCAGCGTGAAGGTGATTTCTGCCGTGATGTCGGGCATTGCATCGGCCAGCATTAGCCAGATTTTCCCAGCATCGAGTGGGTCGGTGGGGTGGGAGAGGGTGATGAGCTGCGGCGAGCCTGACTCCCCACTAATCACTACATCGACCGTCTGGTCTGCGCCGATGGTGATGGGCTGGGGCGCGCTGTCACCGGGTCGGACACTCAGGTCATAGCTGCCGGGCAGCAGCGGCGTCGCTGGGCTGACCCCACTGGGTCGCAGTCCGACGGTAAACGGCTGGCCGTCGAGGTCAAGGTCAAGCGTGGCCGCGTCGCTGGTCTGGTTCATCACGCGCAGTTGGCCGCGCCCCGGCCCAGCGCTTACCCCGCGCCCGAAGAACGGGGTCGGGCTGGGTGTGGCAGTGGCGTCCGGCGTCGGCGGCACAGGCGTCTGGCTGGGGGGAGGAACAGGCGTTTCACTGGGCAGGACGACCGCTGTGGGCAGTGGCGTATCATCGGCGGGCTGGCAGCCCACCATGACCAGCGCCAATATCATTAGCGCCAAAAATCGGGGTATGGAGGGGTGGGTGAACCGCTGCATCGGGGTTTACCTTCTGTGGCTGGGCGGGGAATGCCCGCAAGATGGTCTGTAATCCCGTCAACTATAGCGCAAAAGCCCCGCACGCGGCGGGGCTTGGGGTGTTGGGGGATTGTTCAGGTTTTTTTGAGGGGCGAAACCCTCACTCATCCGTTGCTTCACCAGCGATTTCGATAAACGATGCTTCTTCCGGCATTAGGAAAATCAACGGTTCGTCGCGCTCAGGGTCAGACATCCCCACGTTGAGGGTAAAGGCGCTGCGCTGAGTATTGAACCGGGCGCGATGGATGTGGAGGTCGCCTATGCGCCATGAGGCAGTCGGTACAGCACTCCCCTCGATGGTGAAGGGGGCCGCGTCGTCGAGTAGGACGTGGGTGATGGGGCGAAAATTGCCGGGCTGCGAGGGGATGCTGTCAACGCGCCAGTAGGTGGTGAGCAGCCAGTTGTTGCCGCGCTGGTTAGAGGTCAGGGTATAAGTGACGAGGGTTAGCCCCTGCTGTGTTGGGAGATTGACAGTTTCACCCACGCCCGAAACGTCCAACGACGGGGGGTAGGTGTAGAGCGCGAATTGGGTGCCGTTTTCGGCCATCCATGTTTCACCCGGCCTCGAAAGCGGCGGCTGGGCGGGCAGGGTTTCATCCCGTCTGGCGCTGGCGACATACACCGCACCTGCCGAGGGGATGACCGTGACCGGCTGCTCCCAGTTGTAGCGCACCACGGGGAATAACTTTCCGCCTAAGCTGGTGAGGATTTCTGGCAGCGTGTCGATGTAGACCGTGCCGCCTTCCGGCAGTGATGCATCAATCTGTGCTGCGACATACTGACCCATGCCAAGCGGCGGGCGCACGAGGGTTTGGCTGCCGCGTTCCGCCGCGACCTGCGAGGTATAGCGCAAGCTGTTGAGGGTCATGAGGGCGCTAAAGGGAATCAGCACGACGAAAGCGATACTCCATACCCGCTGGCGGTTGAGCAGGAAAGACGCTCCCCACGCCGCCAGAACATAGCCCGCTGGGAAGGTCATCATCTGGTAATGCACCTGCACCGGCTGAGAATTGTAGCTGAGGGGTAGGATGGTCAGTGCCGACCACACCAGCAAAATCACCGCGAGGTCGCGCTTGACCGGGGTTTTCTTCCAGATAGCGACCAGCGCCGCGCCGACTCCAGCCATCACCGCGAGGAAAATGGGCAGGACAAGGAGCTGTTCCAATGTTCGGTTTAGCTCCGGCGCATCGCCCGTTCGCACTGCATACTCTGCGCCGGTCACGAAACGGAAGGCGTGGTTCAGCGCCACAGGGTTCAGCGCGGCAGTCGATGGGCTGACCTCGTTGACCAGTGTAGCGGTGGCCGGGTTAAACTGAGGCAGCGCGCCGACGGCAAACAGCCCGAACATCAGCGCAAAAACGACGCCCCCGACGACCACCGCCCGCCAAGACACGCGCCGGTAAAATATCATCATCAGCACGCCGACCGGCAGCAGGAGTAGGAACGCCAGCACATAAGTCCCGGCAATCAGCGTCACCAGCAGCACGACCAGCAGCGTCCGCCGGAAGCGGTTTGCGGCTTGTCCGAGCAGCAGGGGGTACATCAGCCACGCCAGCCCAGTCATGAAGAACGGCATCAGCGCTTGTACCCATGTGAACCGGCTGTACTCAATCAGCCACGGGTTTACGGCCACCAGCCACGCGGCGAACACTGCTTCTTTTTCACCAAAGAGGCGGCGGGTGAGCCGGTAGCAGAACCAGACCGCCAGTGTATTGAGCAGGATGACGGCGATGTAGACCGGTAGCGGTGAACGGGTCAGCGCCACCAGCGGCAGATACAGGTAGCTGGTCAGCGGTGGGTTGGGGAGGCCGACCGACGCCATTTGCCCGGTCAGCGGGAAGAAGCCGTCATCCAACACGAGCAGCGCCTGCCAGATGGGGTAGGCGTTGTCGATGTAGTGGGGGATGTCCATCACGTAGGCCAGCCGGACTGCCGCGCCGAGAATCATCAGCACGAGGACGAGGTGTTGGGGGCGTAATCTTGTGAAAATTTGCGCCACACTTTCTGGTACATCGGTAGATAATCAATTTCTTGGGAAAAGTATCGCCCATCCATGCTTAAATCACAATCGGCCGCTGGCTGTCCTACGCTTCGGCTAGGGGGTGTTTTTTTGCTAAGCACCCTGATATACTGCCGTGTTTGTTGATGTACATCTCTTTTGACCTTTGAGGAGTCTTGGCGCATGACGTTCTTGGAAGTTGCGCTTCAAATTGCGACGATTATCATGTCGGTGGTGTTGGTGGTCCTAATTCTGCTGCAAGTGCGCGGGCAGGGGCTGGGCAGCCTAATTGGTGGCGAGGCGGGTGCGGGTGGTCGCACGCGGCGCGGCCTTGAGCGCACGGTGTTCCAAATCACCATTGTGCTGTCGGCGGTGTTCTTCGTCATCTGCATTTTCTCGGCGGTCGCCAGCCGCGCTTAAGCGCTGGTAACGTGCTTGCCGCCGTACCACCCCCAAGACGTGACCTCCCCAGCAGGCGTTTGCACATGCCAGACGCCTGCGTTTGATTCTAGGTGGTGCGCGCCTGCCTGTTGGGCGCTGCACCCCAGCAGAAGGAGAGAATGACATGCTGCGTGGTGTCCGTTGGCAGCTCACCGCCCTCTTGATTACCGCTGGTGTGTTCGTGGCCGTCCTTGTGACGCGCCCAACGCCTCAGCCGCCCGCCCCGACTCAAACCCCGCCCCCCGTGGCGGAACCGTCGGCCAGCCCGACCACTGCGTCGACTGACCTCGCGCCGACCGAGACGCCCGCCGCCCCAGATGCGCCGACCAATGCGCCCGCGCTGTCCGAGCCGGTCGCGGCGGCCACCGACGGCGTGCCGACCTACCGCGAGGCACTGGTCGGACGGGTGCAGCGCCTAAACCCGCTGTTCGCTAACCTTAACGAGGTCGATTCCGACATCACGTCGCTCATCTTTGAGGGGCTGACGCGCATCAATGCCTACGGTGAACCCGTCCCGGCGCTGGCGCGCAGTTGGCTGGTCTCGTCTGATGGGCGGGAATATGTCGTGACGCTGCGTGATGACGTGCTGTGGCACGACGGGACGCGCTTCACGGCGGCGGATGTCGCCTTTACGATGCAGATGCTGCGCGCCCGCGACTTCCCCGGCGACCAAGCGCTGCGCGACTTCTGGCGCACGGTCGAGACCGAGGAACTGAGCGCCACGCAGGTGCGTTTTCGTCTGACGCAGCCCTTAGGCGCGTTCCCAGAGGCGCTCCGCATCGGCATTTTGCCGCGCCACGTCTTTGTGGGGATGCCCGCTGAGCAGTTGGCCTCGCACCCGTTCAATTTTGCGCCCATTGGCACAGGGCCGTACCAGTTTGAGGCGCTGCGCGGCGCGGATGGGACGATTGAGCAGGTTGACCTGCGCGTGTCGCCCAACTTCCGTCAGCGGCCAGAGGCGCAGGGCGCGTATGCGCTCGACCGTGTGAGTTTCCGGCTGTACGACACCTTCGACGCGGCGCTGGCTGCCTTCAGCGCGGGCGAGGTAGACGGCGTGGCCGCCCGTGAGCGCGACGAGCGTGCCCCGCTGCAACAGCTTGCCAACAGCGGTCAGGCGGTTGTCCGCAATGGCTTAGAGCCGGTGGTCGGCTTCGTCATCTTTAATTTGGCTGATGACTCGTTCCCGCTGTTCCGCGATGAGCGCGTGCGGCGGGCGCTGCTGTTGGGGGCGAACCGTCAGAGCGCCGTGACGCGCAACCTGTTTAATCAAGCCGTGCCTGCTGAAACGCCGCTGGTGTTGGGTGGGTGGGCGTATGCCAGCACCGTCAGTGCGCCCTTTGACCCCAACCAAGCGGTGTTTGTGCTGGGGCAGGCGCGCATCGACACCGGCGCCACGCCAGAGCCGTCCGTTGAAGGCGAGCCGACGCCCGGCCCGACCCCAGACCCGGCCACCCAGCCGCGTTTCTCGTTCACCATCCTGACGCCTGACGACCCGGCGCTGGTTGGGATGCTCAATCAGATGGTCGGGCAGTGGGCAGCCATCGGCGTGCAGGTCAACGTCGAGACGGTCGCCACTACCGAGGACTACCTCGCCCGTCTGGACATCGGCCAGTTTCAGGCGGCGGTGGTCGAGCTGTCGCTGTGGGGGACGGCTGACCCCGACGTGTATGCCTTCTGGCACGACGGCCAGCACCCGGACGGCGAAAACTACGGCGGCACAGACGACCGTGTGATTAGTGAATTGTTGGAGCGCGCCCGCCGCGACCCCAACGGCGTCAACCGTGCCGCTGAGTACCGTTTATTTCAGCAACAGTTTCTCGACCGGGGCATCGCTATCCCGCTCTACACGCCCATCTACACCTATGCGTTTGCGCCGCGTGTCCAGAACGTCCAGTTGGGCTATCTCGGCGTGCGCGCCGACCGCTTCAATACGATTGGTGCATGGACTCTGACAGAATAATCGCGCGCAGCAGGTCTTTGCGCGCTGCGCCCGCCAGCGTTTCCAGTTTGCGGACGCCCAACGGGTCAATGACCTCACGCAAGAGCCGCAGTTCCTCCATGGACGGCGGCTCTGTTGTTGAGAGGTCGGGCGCGGCGTCGAGCGTGAAGCCGGTCTTGCGCTGGATGTGTTCGAGCGCCACGCCGGGATGCAGGTGAGTGGCGCGCATCCGCCCATCTAACCATGTGAACTGTCCGAGGTCCGACACCAGATAGCGCGGAGGCGCACCGCGCTTGCGCTCCGGCGAATCGCCCATTCCGCTGCGGACAGCGACCTGTTCGACGAACACGGCGGGCGAGTGACGGGGGACGTAGAAATAAATCCGCGACGAGTAGACCGTCACATCCGGGATTCCGCCCGTCCCCGGCAGGCGCATGGCTGGGCGCGGTAAGCGGATGTTGTTGGTGAACCCTGCCGCGTCGATTTGGGCGGGGCGAAAGAATTCTTTCGGCGAAAATTTGGGCAGCAGGTCAAGCGCGGCCATCAGAAAACCGGGGTGAATCAAGCCGTTTTGCAGCCACCCCGCCTCGGTGTTGATGATGCCCATCGGCGCGGCGCGGTGGCCGATGCTCTGGCCAATGGCGCTGGCAAATCGGACATTGGGCGCGTGGGTTTGCTGTGCCAGCATGTATCCAGCCATTACCAGTGGGGTATTCATCCCTTGCGCCAAGACCTCGCCGTCCTCGACCTGACGGGCGATGCAGACTGCGATGAGTTCGTCTACAGTGTAATCCTTCATGGTCAGCCGACCTTCACAAACGGGATGATGCGCGGGACACGCTGACGGTAATCGGCGTACTGCTGGCCGAACGCGGTCAACAGCCGCCGCTCCTCATAAATCGACCCGATGACAAAATATAGCGTCGAGCCAAGGCAAAAACCAAAGTACGCCTCAGTCATGACGGGAACCGGCCATAGGATGAGTAGCGAGAAGAAATACAGCGGGTGGCGCACCAGCCCGTATATCCCATCGGTCTTGAGGGGTTCATCCGGCAGTGGGAGGGGTTGGTTGTCGGTGTAGGCCATGAGCTGGCGCAGTCCCAAAAAGCGCGACCCGTCAATTTGGAGCAGCGACACGCCCGCCCCGATAAAGCCGACCACTTGGACGACCAACAGCAGCGGCGCGATGCTGGGCGGGAACTGCCAGACCACACCGCCCGCGTTGAAGACCATCACCAGCGCGACCGGGGCCAGCGTGACCACCGAGACCACGTTAAAGACCATGCGGTATAATCCATCGTAAGCGCGTTGGCCGAAGCGTGACCGGAAACGCGGCTTCAGCCACCCGGCCATCAGGGTATGCAGCAGCCCGTAGGCCAGCATCCCCACAAAAGTTACCCAGAACATCGGCGCACCCACCTTTGGAGTCAATTCTTACCATGAACATGCTCGATATTATAGCCAAGAAACGCTACGCCCAAGCCCTGACCCGCGAGGAAATCGAGTGGTTTGTGTCGGCGGTGGCCGAAGACCGCGTGCCTGACTACCAGACCGCGGCGCTGCTGATGGCGATTGTGATTCAAGGGATGACGCCCGATGAGACGGTCGCACTGACGATGGCGATGGCGCACAGCGGCCAAATCCTAGACCTGTCTGGCGACATCGGTTACGCGGTCGATAAACACTCGTCCGGCGGTGTCGGTGACAAAACAACGCTCATCGTGCTACCGCTGGTGGCCGCGTGTGGCGTCAAGGTCGCCAAGATGAGCGGGCGTGGCCTCGGCTTGACTGGCGGCACGCTCGACAAGCTCGAATCCATCCCCGGCTTCAACGTGAACCTGAGTGAGGCGGAGTTTCGGCGCATCGCCCGTGAGCATGGACTGGTTTTGGCCGGTCAGTCAGGTGACCTTGCACCCGCCGACGGCAAGCTGTACGCGCTGCGCGATGTGACCGGGACGGTGCAGAGCCTCCCGCTGATTGTCGGCAGCATCATGAGCAAGAAAATCGCGGCGGGCGCGAAGGGCATCGTCCTCGATGTCAAGATGGGCAGCGGCGCGTTCATGAAAACGCTGGATGAAGCGCAGGCGCTGGCGCAGGCGATGGTCGATATTGGGACGCTGGCTGGGCGCGATATGGTGGCGACGGTCAGCGACATGAACCAGCCGCTAGGCGAGGCGGTCGGCCATGCGCTGGAAATCCGTGAGACCATCGAGACGCTGCGCGGTGCTGGCCCCGCCGATTTGCGCGACCACTGTTTGGACATCGCTGGTCATATGCTGTGGCTGGCGGGGCAGGGTGGGCGCTGGACCGATGCGGCGGCGGTGCGCGCTGAGCTAGAAGGCCACCTGAGCAGCGGTCGGGCGCTGGCCGCCTTCCGCGAGATGGTGCGCGTGCAGGGCGGTGATGTCTCGGTGGTCGATGACCCGACCAAGCTACCGACTGCCGCTCAGGTTGAGGTCATCAGCGCTGAAAAGGCAGGTTACGTGGCGGGTGTCTCTGCCGAGCATGTGGCGCGGGCGGCGTTTGCGCTGGGCGCTGGGCGCGTCAAGAAGGGCGAACCGATTGACTTTGCGGTCGGGGTCGAAGTGCATGTGAAGGTCGGTGAGGCGGTACAGCCCGGCCAGCCGCTGCTGTCGCTTCACGTCAACGACCCAGCAAAACTGGCTGAGGCGCTGCCATTGGCGCGGGCGGCGGTCACGTTCAGCGATACGCCGGTCGAGCCGCCCCCGCACACCTACGACACGATTAAGGCGCGGGCGGCGACGTAAGCACGCCGTCCACGTAGGTATATTCGACCATGGGCGCATCTTCCCACCAGCCGTCGGCGCTGAAGGCGATGCGCCCGTTGAGTCCGTCATATTTGGCGTCTGCCAGCGCGTCACGCACGCTTTGACGGTTGGACGTGGGCGAAATCACCGCATGAATCAAGCTGCCCGCGTAACAGCGCTGATGCCATCAGGCGCTCAGCGAAAGCCTCATCGGCAGGCGCGGCGCTCAACGCGACGGTGATTCCGTCCGCATCAGGGCGCAGGCGCGGGTACTGCTTGAGTGCGAACACCTCGCCGCCAGTCGCGGGCGCGGTCGTGTCCAGTGCCGCATTGAGGTTAAGCGTGTCGGTCGTCCACAGGCCGGGGAGCTTCTCTGAGGCCAGCACAAAGGCCGATTCGGACGGCTGCGCGCCCCACAGGCCAATCACCACGGTCGGCAAACCGCCTAGAGCGGCTAATACGTCGGGGTGCGCGGCGTTCGGGCCGACCACCATCGCCGCCAAAACAGTCGGGTCGGCGGCGGCGCGGCGCGCCTGTAAGACTGCTGATTCAACCGTTCCACCGTCATCCACCGACATTAATATCAGGCCGGAATCGGCGTCGGCCAGCGCGAGTTTCAGCGGATACAGTGCGTCGTAACCGACCTCGCGGAATCGCCCCTCGAACGGCGCAATTAGCGCGACACGTTGCAGGGGCGGGGGGGGCTGCGGTGCGCACGCTGTTAGGAGTAAGGCGAGGATAATCAGGGGAAGCCTATTAACACCCATTGGCTAGATGCTCCTCGTAGGTGAAGGCGAAATCGTGGTAGCCGTCGTCGCGGCAATCGGCGCGAAAGTAGTAGAAGCCGGTTGTTTCGGGATAAACCGCGGCGGTAATGGCGCGCAGGCCGGGGTTGGCGATGGGCGACGGCGGCAGGCCATCGTTGAGATAGGTGTTGTAAGGCGAAACCACACCCGTATAGTCGGCACGGGTGATTTGCGGCCACCAACTGCCCCGTGTGTCGTTCAGGGCGTACTGGACGGTTGGGTCGGCGTCCAATTTCATGCCGATGCCCAAGCGATTGCGGTAGACGCTGGCGATTTTGTCCATCTCATCGGGCTGGACGGCCTCGCGCTGGACGATTGAGGCCAGTGTGACGGCTTGGCGCATGGTCAAACCCTGCGCGGCGGCGTCATTGATGACCTGCGCGCCCACCTGCTGGATAAAAGCATCGGTCAGCGTGCCGACCAATTCAGTGGCAGTGATGGTGGGCGGAAGTTCATAGCTGCCGGGCATCAGGAAGCCTTCCAACGGGTCGCCGGGAGTGAGGCCAACCGCGCCTGCAAAGGACGGGTCTGCGCCCTGCGCTTTGCTGACGGCGACCAAGAAATCTGCGCCGCTGAAGGTGAGCTGGGGGTTTTGGTCGATGGCGGCGGCGATTTCTTCAGCACGCCAACCCTCTAACACACGGAACATGACCACCGATGAGCGCGAATCGGTCAGGGCGGTGGCAATCTGCGGGAGCGACTGGGCGCGGCTCAGGAAATATGTCCCGGCTTCTAGCTGGCCGTCGATGCCCTCGGCGCGCACGTAGCTGACGAACAAATCGGCGTCGCGTACCAGCCCGGCGCTGAGGAGGCTCTGACCAATCTGGGCGGAACCCGTGCCGGACACCACTTCAAACCGGATGGCTGAGGTGTCGGCGGTGTTGACTGGCTCTAGGTCGGCTTCCCGCCCGTTGAGCGCGAGGCGCGCCTGAACAGCGCGGGCGAAATCGGCGGGGTTTTCGCCGCTGATGAACAGGATGCCGACGACGCTGACGATGACGGCAATCACCGCCATCAGCAGCAGCCCCAGCGCCCATTTAATCACGTTTGCCATAGCGTGGTGAGTTCCTTTTAGTCCTGTGCTGGCAGCGGCGGTGCGGGTGCGAGGCCGTCGCGCAGCGCATCGAGATAGCTCTGTAGGATAACGCGGGCGGCGAGGTCGTCAATGGGAGCGGTGGTCTTCCGTCGGAGTCGCGTTGCCAACGCTTTGGCGTCGTGGCTGCTCAACTGTTCATCCCACAGCACGACGTCTAGGCCGGTGGCCTCGACAAAACGCTCGACCCACAGCCGGACGGTATCGGCCTGTGTGTGGACGCCTGTCCCCTCAAATTCGTGGCTGGGTATTCCAATTACCACGGCGGCGGCCTTCTGTTGGTCATAGAGGGCGCGCAGCTTGCGGAAATCGTCCTCGCGGGTGGTACGCTTGATGACGGCCAGCTCGCGCGCCGTCAGCCACGCCCGGTCGCTGACGGCTATGCCCAACCGCTTGACGCCGTGGTCGATGCACAGCAGAGGGGGCTTGTTGACAAGGCTCACGGCGGGTCGCCTTCGATGACGCGGATGGTGATGCGGATGGGCAGGGTGGGCAGCGCGCCGGTAAAGTCTGGGCTGACCGTGATTTCCGGCTGAGTCCCCGGCGCGAGCTGGTAGATGCTGCTCAGGTACAACCGGGCGTCTTCGATGGGACGACCGGCCAGCACCTCGCGCAGGGTGGTCGTATCGACCTGACCGCTGACTTGGCCGGTGGCGAACAAGCGGAAGGTAATCTGGTCCGGCGCGACGCTTTCGACCGGGCCGCGCTGGTAGCTCAGCGTGTCAATGTCGAGGGTGCGACCACGTGGAATCTGGCGACTGAGGGCGGCAAACCCGACCTGTTCGGCGTCGCGCTGGTTAACGACCAAAGCCTGTACGACGGCGCGCATCTCTAAAGTGATTTCGCTGGCGACCGCGCCGACTTCGGCGCTGTAGACCTGCCAATCGGCGCGGTCAGATTCCGGCGTGATGGCGATGGTCTCATCGACGACGAACTCACCCGACGCCAGCAAACTTTGCAGTTCGGCCTGCGCCTGCGCCTGAATCTGCTGGCGGACGGCGGCGCGCAGGCGGTCGGCGTCCGTTTGGGTGACAACCGGGAGGGAACGGGTCTGGCCGCCGCCGATGGGCAGCAAGTTGCTCACGGTGACATTGGCCGCCCAATCTGCTTCGACCACCGTAATCTTGAGCGCATCGACGTTCCCGGCCTCGCCGGAATATTCTGGCAGCGCCTCAACGCTGACCTCAGCAGATTGGTTCGCGCCGCCGGGCAATGCCGCATCGGTCACGGTCTGAAACACCACCGGCACGCCGTCAGCCGTGGCGACCCGCGTCCCAGCGGGGATGTCGATGGGGGCATCGGCGCGGTTGAGAAACGTGACCGTCCCCGATGCCAGCGTCGGCGGTTGGTCGAGTGCGCCGGTGGTCGGGCGCGTGCCAGTCTGTGTGACCTGTACCAGTTGGATGCGCGCCGGAATCAGCGACCCTGCCGTATCGACGCCCGGCGCGCCCGCGTAAGCGGTAATCAGCACGTCCGACTCCAGCGGGAGCTTGGCGACGGTGATGGTGATGGTTGCGCCGGGCAGGGCGACATAACCGACCCCGCCAATCACCGCGAGGACGATGAGCGCGACAATCAATCGGGCGGCGTTGGGCAGCGGCAGGCGGCGCGGCCCGCGCACCCGGCTGGCGACCTGCATCAGGTCTTCGGGTTCAAGCTCATCTTTGGGCTTCTGAAAGCGGTTGGTGAAGACTTTTGCCCGTCCGCGTTTCCAGCGCCCGTGTTCCGACGCGCCGATGGTCTCAAACGTGCTGATGTCGAGGTCGAGCGCGTGCTGGACGACCTGCGGGTCGTGCGTGACGAACGCCAGCCGAATGGCGCGCCGCATCGCCTCGCGCTGAATCAGCACGAGGTCGAGCTTGCGGTTAATCGCCGTGCCGTCCTCCGGCCATACAATCAGGACGTTCTGGCCGCGCAGGAACGAGAGCCGGTCGCGGACGGAAACCGCGTCCTCGCCCGGCTCTAGCTGGATAAACGAAACGTCGCGGGGCATCAGCCTACGCTTACTTCAGCGCGGTCTGGCGGATGA
>JALONW010000039.1 GCA_025454725.1 Anaerolineae bacterium | reverse complement strand
GCACCGCGTCCGACTCATCGGTGAGGGCGGCCAGCAGCGCAGGGACGGTGATTTTTCCGCCGATTTCGCCCAAGACCTCGACCGCGTGGGCGCGTACCGTCTCGTCAGCGCTGCGGGCGGCCTCGGTCAGCGCGGGGACGGCCTGCGCCTCGAACGATTCGAGCGCTTTGGTCAGCGCGGTCTGGACTTCGCTGTCGGGGTGGCCGAGCCGGGCGACCAGCGCGGGGATGGCTCCCGCCACCTTCATCTGACTGAGGGTGAAGGCCGTTTTCTGGATGACGGCGGGCGCGGGGTCATGAGTCACCGCTGCGATGAGCGCAGGCGCGGCGCGGCGGTCGCCGATTTTGCCCAAGACGTGGGCGGCGTGGTGGCGCAGGTCGGCGCGCTCATGGTTGAGCAGCGCAAGCAGCGATTCGAGGGCGGCTTCGCCCTGCCGCACCAGCGCCCACGTGATGTCCTCACGGACAAACAAATCGGACTCGACCGCCAAGGCCGTCAGCAGCGCTTCCAACGCCCGTTCATCCCGCAGCGCGCCTAGACTGAGGGCGCCTTGCCCCCGCTGGCTGCGATCAGGATGGTTCAGTTGTTGGATGAGCGTTTGCAGGGTCATGGCCTCACGGTTTTCCTCTCTGGGAATGGTCAAAAAACACGACCGTCCCACCATACGGTGTGCGGTCGTATTCGTCAGCGCCCAAAAATGGGTGGTGTATCGTGGGGGAGAGGCAACTACTTTATTGATATATGGCTATAAAATAGCTGTATAGTTTCGCAGGAACATTATCAGATGAATACACATAAATTTTCAGCAATGATTTCAAAATTGTTTTTTCTGTGGTTAATGATTATTGGCACATGGATTATAAGCGCCCAGACCCAGAATGACTTACTGTTCCCTAGTGAATTTGACCGAACAGAAGGATTTAAATGGTCTAGCGATAGTATGTTTTTAGCATTTTACAATTATGATCTTGGATCGACTAGCGCCCCATTAACAGTCAACACAGAGGCAGAAGGTTGGCAAATGGTCGATATTTCAACAGGCTTACTCTCGTCGGGAACCAACCTTTGGCCGTTTCAGCCTATTCTTACCCCAGACGAGATTAGTTTATTTATGCCGCACGAATTTGTATATACCTCCTCAGATGCAAACTTACTTATTTTCGGACAAGAACCAGCGGATGACATAGGGTTTCGAAAAATTGCCCTTGCGAACCGCGATACATTACAGGTTATTTCTCTTGATATACGCTCAACAGCCAACCCTTTTAACCCAATAGACTTTAATGTTCAATGGGGTGAAGATAATCGTACAGCTACAGTAGCGTTCAATAGTTTCTCTGGCACTCAACGTATTTTTCACATAGGTATTCCCAACGTTCATAATTTACAAGATGCAGTCATCCAAGAGTTCGGCGTAGAGGTTAATGGTAATGCCTATATACTCGCACCCACAGCCGAAGATAAATTTTTAGATTTGTCTACAGATGGACGTGCTGTCTTACTTGTTGCGCGGGACTCAACGGTAAACGGATTGACGACCATCTATGATAACCCTGCTCAATTGTTGATTTGGCGACCTTACACAAATGACGTTGAGATTGTAAATTCAGATATCTTTATTGATAGCGCTATAAACGGTAGTTTCGCACCAAACAGTTCGGATATTTTGTTTTTCACCACATCCCAAGGTCTTCTAGTACATAACATTGCAACTGGTACGACAAGATATTTACTTGATGTCGAACGTATCAACAATTCAAATAATATTTTCTCGCCGGATGGTAAATGGCTTGCGATTGCCAAAGCCAATTCATTAGAAATTTTATCGTTGCATCATCTAATGACTGAAATCACTGAATATCACGACTAGACCACCGTCAGCGCATCCAACACCGGTTCATCACTCAGCGCGCCTAGACTGAGGGCGTCTTGCCCCCGCTGGCTGCGATCAGGGTGGTTCAGTTGTTGGATGAGCGTTTGCAGGGTCATGGCCTCACAGGTGTCCTCCCTAGGAATGGTCAAAAAACACGACCGCCCCACCATACGGTGTGCGGTCGTATTCGTCAGCGCCCAAAATGGGTTATAAACCTCACCCGTGTCTAATCCCAGGCAACCGGGGCGGGCGCGGGGTCTTTCGAGCCAGCCAGCGACCCGTAACGGCGCGAGTAGACCTGTGTGAACTCTGCGCCGAACAGCACAATCTGCGCCGAGTAGTAAATCCACAGCAAAATCAGGGCGAAACTGCCCGCCGCGCCGTAAGCGCTGGTTGCGCCGCCGCCGATGAGGTAGGCACTCAAGATTCCCTTACCGAGGTTGAACAACAGCGCTGTCACCAGCGCACCGACCCACACGTCGCGCCATTCGAGGCGGACATCGGGCAAAAAGCGGTAGATGAGCGCGAACAGCATCACCACGACGCCATACGACAAGATGAGATTGACGGCGCGCAGCGCCAATTCTGAACCCGGCAGCAGTGACAGCGTGTAGGACTCGAATACGCCCAATAACGTGCTGAGGATGAGCGACGCCAGCAGCAGCAGCCCGACGACCAGCACCATCCCGAACGACAGCAGTTTGTTGAGGAAGAATCCGCGCACGCCGCTGTTGCGCTGCGCCATTGGTACATCCCAGACCGTGTTGAGCGCATCCTTGAGCTGCTCAAATGCGCCCAGCGCGCCCATCAGCAGCGCGCCGATACCCAAGAGCGTCGAGAGGATGCCGGTGGTTGGGCGGCGGATGTCAGCGATGAGCTGGGCGACGAATTCGCCCGCCGTCGGCCCAACTGCCTCGTTGACCCAGCCCAAAATCTGTACGCGCACGACCGACTCTTGCAGCACGAAGCCGACCACCGCAATCGTGATGACCAGCAGTGGGGCGAGTGAGAAGGCGATGTAGTAGGCCAGCGCTGCCGCCAGACGGGGGGCATTGTGTGCTGTCCAGCCCTCGAAAGTCTGGCGGAGCAGGCCGAAGATGGTGTTCAGGGCGTCCCTCATCGGTCAGGTGGCCTCCATAGCGTTGGCTGTCTTTTCATCGTTCAACTCTACCCGATTAGGCGGCATTTGGGACGTGCCGCCCGGCTTAACCCGCCATAGGTCAGATGGGGGAGAGGATTTATTTGTGACATATTTCACAGATAATGCCTGAGCATCCGCCGGGAATATGCCTGCCTCGTGCGGTATGCTGTAGAGGTGAGGTTTCGTGTGTGGAGGATTGCTGATGACGCCTGAAATGGGGCTGGTGCTGTTTGTCCTCGCGGCGGCGGTCGTGCTGTTCGTGACCGAGTGGCTGCGGCTGGATGTGGTGGCGCTGTGCGTCTTAATCGCGCTGCTTGCCAGCGGCATCTTGACCACCGAGGAGGCGCTGGCCGGGTTTTCCAGCACCTCGGTCTTAAGCATCGCGGCGCTGTTCGTGGTCGGCGGTGCGGTTTTCCAAACCGGGCTGGCGGCAATGGCCGGTGACCGCATCCTGCGCGCCGCTGGGACGCGACCAACGCGCCTATTGATTGTCCTGACTCTGGCGATTACCGTGATGTCGGCCTTTATCAGCTCAACCGGGGTGGTGGCGCTGATGCTCCCGGCGGTGATGAGCATTGCCCAGCGCGCTAACATCCCCCCGTCTAAGCTGCTGATGCCGTTGGCTTTCAGTGCGCTGATGGGTGGCGCGCTCACGCTGATTGCCACGCCGCCCAACATTATCGCGTCGGAGGCGCTGGCGGACGCGGGCTATACGCCGTTCCAGTTCTTCAGCTTCACGCCTATCGGGGCGCTGCTGGCGCTGGTCGGCATCACCTACATGGCGACGCTGGGTAGCCGCTTACTGCCTGACCGCCGACCGACGCAAATCGGCCAGCGGATGGAGACGCCCGGCGAGTTGTTCGAGCTGTACCGCCTGCCCGACGGCCTGTATCGGCTCCGCATCCACCCCGAATCAACCATCATCGGCCAGACGCTGGCGCAGCTCCACCCGCGTGACCCATTCAACCTGACGGTAGTGAACGTCAACCGAGGTGGGCGCACCATCCACCACCCACACGCTGACCTAACGCTGGCGCTGGGCGATATTTTAATCGTGCAGTGCAGCGGGACGGATGTTGGGCGGGCGGCGGCGGCGTGGAGCCTCGGTCTGATGGCGAATGCGCCCATCCAGAAGGGCGACATCATCACCAACGAGGTCGGCATCGCTGAGGTGCTGCTGCGCCCGCGCTCCAACCTGCTTGACCGCACCATTGCCGAGGTCAATTTTGGCACGGTCTACCGGCTGACCGTCCTCAACCTATACCGCCCCGGCGCATCGGAACCGCCGGACATCAAGACCACGCCGCTGAAGTTTGGCGATGTGCTGCTGGTGCAGGGCGAATGGAAGGATATTTTCGCGCTCAAACGGTTGCGCCACGACTTTATCGTGATGGGCGAGCCGGAGGCGCTGCAAACCGGCGCGTTCCTACGCCTCGATAAAGCCCCGACCGTGTTATTTATCCTCGTGGCGATGGTGCTGGCAATCCTGTTGAACATCGCCTCGCTGACGCTGGCGAGCTTGGCCGCCGCCGTCGCGCTGGTGCTGACCGGCTGTTTGAAGATGAACGAGGCTTACGAGTCGATTGACTGGAAGAGCATCGTCCTGATTGCGGGGCTGCTGCCGATGAGTACCGCGCTGGTCAAAGTTGGGCTGGTCGATGCGGTCGCGCTGTGGCTGACCGGGACACTCGGCGAGTTGGGCGTGCCGGTCGTGCTGGCCGGGTTGTTCCTGCTGACGGGTATCATGACCCAGCTTCTGTCCAACACGGTGACAGCGCTGCTGCTGATGCCGCTGGCGATTACCACGGCGCAGGGGCTGGGCGTCGCGCCGCAGGGCTTCGTGATGGCGGTGGCGGTGGCTGCGTCAATGGCGTTCCTGTCGCCGGTTGCGTCGCCGGTCAACACGCTGGTGATGTCGTCGGGCAACTACCGTTTTGGCGACTACGCCCGCGTCGGTGCGCCGCTCTTCGTGATTGCCTTCATCATCACCATGCTGGCCGTGCCGGTGCTGTTCCCGTTCTGAGTGAGCGCGCTCTGATTTCTGATGTTGCCAAAAAAAAGCACCCCCGACCGTTTTGGCCGGGAGTGCTTTTTACCTTTATCGTGCAGTTGGGCGCGGAGACCTAGGTTTAGAACTCGTCGTCAGCGGTGAAATCCACCGCCGGGTCAGTGTCGAACACGACGACGGTCGGGTTGCCGTCTGCGCCGACGATGACCGACACGAGGTAGTAGTTGCCGTCAACCAGTTCCTCGGTGGCGCTCAGGATGGGGTCGCTGCCGCCGACCGGCAGGATGTCGAGGGTGGTCTCGCCCGCCGGGGCCGCCAACTCGGTGATGCCGTCGTTGAAGCCGCCCGCCGGGAGCGGGAAGGTGCCAGCGAAGGCCAAGCCGTTGACGAGCAGGGTCTCACCCGATGCCACGTCGATGACCGGGCCGCCGGGGATGGCGTGGAACAGCGTGACCGCGGCTTGGCCCGCCTCAGCGGCGGTGAAGTCTTGGATGACGACCGGGGTGACCGAACCGTCCGCGCCTGTGATGGCGGCGATGGTGTACAGCACGCCGTCCTCGAAGGTCAGCTCGACCGGGCCGATGACCGAGTTGGCGATGTTGCTGTTGGGGCTGACAGCGACCTCATAGGTCCCCGGCTGGAGGGGCAGGAAGCGCGAGGCCGAGTTGAAGCGCAGACCCGACAGCACGACCTGACCATCGACGAAGATGGTGACTGGGGCGGTCTCTGCCGACAGGTGGGCGACGCGGACGCGGGCTTCACCCTCGGCGAAGTTGCGGGTGAAGTAGACCGACTGGTCGGTCTCGGCCACCACGACATCGGGGGCGTCGGGGGTGCCGACCACGGCCACGAAGTAGTTGGTGTTGGCGGCCAGCTCAAACTCCGGCACGTCGATAACGGCCGCGCCGCTGTTAACAGCGGTAACGGTCAGGCCGGTGCCAGCCGGGACATCCTCGGTGGTCACGCCGTCGTTGGTCGTGCCATCCGGCGCGGTGAACGTGCCGGGGAAGGCGAGGAACTCAACGAAGGTCTGACCCGAAGCGGTCACATCGACCAGCGGCGCGCCTTCCAGCGCGTGCAGGGCGGTCACGCGGGCTTGGCCGGTGCTGATGCGGGTGTAGTCTTCTTCAATGGCAATGCCCTTGAGCGTGCCGCCCTCCGCCGAGCCGACCGCCGCGAGGGTCACGAATTGGCCGGGGGCGAGGTCGAGCGCGATGCCCGAAATCTGGGCAGCCGACACGTCCGAGGTCGTGCCGACGGCGAACTCATAGCTGCCGGGGGCAAGGTCAATCCAGCGGGTGACGCTGCTGTAGCGCAGCCCCGACAGGCTCGACACACCGTCGATGAACACCTGCACTGGCGGGGTGTCGGGCGAGAGGTGCGCGACGCGGATATACGCCGCATCTTCCGCCGGTTCTGGGTCTTCAAACTGGGCAGCCGCACCGAAGACGCCCAGCGCGAGCAGCGCTACGAGCGTCAGGAGGGTGGAAAATCTGTGCATTTCTTGGGTCTCCTCGCGTTTAAGTCAAAACAAAAACACAATACGCAGGGATGGTACGTATGTGTGCCTATCTAAGGTGAGTATACTGTATCGCGTGAGTCAAGACAAACGGATAGTTGCAACCTGTCTAACGGTTTTCCGCTTAACCATCAGGAGGAAGGTGTGAATAACTTAGCAGATTCAAAGGAAACCCGCGTGCGCATTGGCGGGTCGGATTTTTTACAGGCGGCGCAGCCGGGCGGTTTCGGCGTGAAAACCTATTATTTGCCCGACCAACAGCGCATCCGCATGGAGGTTAATTTTGACGCCAGCAAGCAGGGGCCGCCCGGCTATGCCCACGGCGGCGCGGTCACGACCATCCTTGATGAGGCGATGGGTGCGGCGGCGTGGTACATCGACCACCCGGTGCTGGCGGTCAATTTGACGGTCAACCTCAAGGCGTCCGCGCCGCTGGGAGTTGATTTGGTGGCGTTTGGCTGGATTGAGCGCACCGAGGGGCGCAAGGTCTTTACATCCGCCGAGTTGGTGCTGCCCGATGGGTCGGTGGCGGCGACCAGCACCGGCGTGTTCGTGCGGGTGGACGCGCTGGCCGCCAGTTTCGACCACCCGTTCAAGCCGCTGGCTCCACGCGGTGAGGGCGATTAGCCTACCTAGCACGTTCGCCGCAATACAACCCGCCGCCCATAGCGCAAACCCTCGGCCTATCCGGTATAATGGTTGGAGTGTGCGGCAACCGCATACCTCCCGTGAGGATTGAGGCGAGCAGACCCATGACCGACCAAGCCCCACAGTTCATCGACGAGGCCGTGCGCCCGGCGCGCCCATCTGCGGCGGCGGCAGCCTTTGACCCTCGCACCACCGAGCGCTCCCTAAGCTTCTGGCAGACGCTGGACAAGCCGATGCTGTTCATCATCGGGGCGCTGCTGGCCATCGGGCTGATTATGGTCTACAGCACTACCTTCGACTGGAGCTTTGCGCTGACCGGCAATGCCGCCGACAAGGTAGTGGAGCAGGCGCGCAACGTGATGATTGGCCTCGGTTTGGCGGCGGTAGCACTGGTGTTCGATTACCGGCGGCTGCGGCGGTTGGCCCCGCTCATCCTCATTGGCACGGTCAGTGCGCTGATTGCGGTGCTGCTGTTCGGCGATGACGTGTTCAACGCCCGTCGGTCGCTGATTGGGGGACGCTTCCAGCCGGGTGAGCTGGCCGAACTGACGATGGTCATTTATATGGCGGTGTGGCTGTCGAGCAAGAGTACGCGCATCCGCAGTTTGACCTATGGCCTGCTGCCGTTCGCTACGCTCATCGGCATCATCAGCGGCCTCGTCATCCTCCAGCCGGACATCTCGACGGCAGTGATTATCTTCGTGGTGTGCAGCACGATGTTCTTCCTCGCCGGGGCTGACCTCGTGCAGATTGGCGCTGCGATGGGCATTGCGGCGGTAGCAGGCGTGGTGCTGGTTCTCAGTGGCAACTTCCTATACGCAGAAGACCGCATCGGCCCGTTCATCGAGTCGATTTCGGATATCACCCGTGCCGACTACCACATCTTCCAAGCCTATGTCGCGTTCAGCAACGGCGGTCTGTTTGGGGTCGGGCTGGGCTTGAGCCAACAGAAGTTCAACAACGCCCTGCCCGCGCCGCACACCGACTCAATTTTCGCCATCATCGGTGAAGAGTTTGGCATTGTCGGCGCGACCGTGGTCGTGCTGTTGTTTGCGGCGTTCGTCTGGCGCGGCCTGACCATCGCCCGACGCGCCAACGACGCCTATGGGTCACTGCTGGCGTCTGGCCTGACCCTATGGGTGATCAGCAAAGCACTGCTCAACATCGCCGTGATGCTGGCGCTCGTCCCGCCGACTGGCATCGCGCTCCCGTTCATCAGCTTCGGCGGTTCGTCGATGGTGACGGTTTTGGTCGGGACGGCTTTAATCTTGAGTGTGAACCGCGCCACCCTGCTGCGCGACCACGCCACGGAACGGAGGGGAACCCGTGCGGCTACTCATCGCAGCGGGGGGGACAGGCGGACACGTCTACCCAGCCCTAGCAGTCGCTGAAGCACTGTATGCCCAAGAACCGGCCGCCCATGCCGCCTTTGTTGGCACGGTGGGAGGCATGGAGCGCCCGATGGTCGAGCAGTCGGGGGTGGGCTTTGCCGCGTACCATGAGGTACAGGCGGGGCCCATCCACGGCGTTGGGTTTCTGCGCGCACTCGGCAGTCTCGCCAAGTTGTTGGTCGGGACGGTCAAAGCGTTTGGGTTGGTCGACCAGCACAAACCGGACGTGGTGCTGAACACGGGCGGCTGGGCGGCGGTCCCGGTCAGCGTGGCGGCGTGGCTGAGGCGCGTCCCGTTGGTGGTCTACCTGCCGGATATCGAACCCGGCCTGACCATCCGCGCCATGCGTCCCTTAGCGACCCAAATGGCCGTAACCACCGCCGCCAGTGAACCGTATATTCCTAAAGGCAAGATGACCGTGACCGGCTACCCGCTGCGCCGCGCCGTCCTGACCGCCACCCGCGAAGCAGGCATCGAGCATTTCGGACTCGACCCAGCCAAGCAGACCGTCCTCGTGTTCGGGGGCAGCCGCGGGGCGCGCAGCTTGAATATCGCCGTGATTGAGAATTTGTCCGCGCTGGTCGGGGATGGTCAGGTTCAGGTGATTCACGTCACAGGGGAACTGGACGCAGAGCGCGCGCAGTCCGCCGCTGGGACGCCGGGCTATCACCCGTTCGCCTACCTGCACGGCGATATGGGGTTGGCAATGGCCGCCGCTGACCTGTGCGTGTGCCGCAGCGGGGCGAGTACACTGGGTGAACTGCCCTATTTCGGGCTGCCCGCCGTCCTCGTGCCGTACCCGCACGCTTGGCGCTACCAGAAGGTCAACGCCGACCATCTCGCGGCGCACGGCGCGGCGGTGGTGATGGAAGATGCCGACCTTGCGGAAAACCTCGCCGGGCGGGTGCGGGCGCTGCTGGCCGACCGCCCCGCCCTCGACCAGATGAAGCAGGCCGCCAAAGCACTCTCACAGGGCGACGCCGCCGCCAATATCGTGGCGCTGCTGCGCCGCGTCAGCCGAACGACCCATGATGACCAACCCAAAGGAGCCGACCGCCCATGATGCAGTTGAACCTACTGTTTTTCCTGCTGGTGGTGGTCTTTGCGCTGGTGGGGTACGCACGGGGCTGGAACAAAGAGGTCATCTCGGCGGCGGGCATCATCTTGGCGCTGTTCGCCCTCCACAACTTTGACGCCTTATTGCGCTCCATCGTCAACGCCGACCCGCCCGCCGGTCAGCCGCTGACGATTGAGTACATTGCCAACCGTCAATCGCTGTTTTGGCTGCAATCGGCGCTGTTCGCACTGGTGGTCTTCTTCGCCTACCAGACCCGCGCCATCGTCGGGGAGGACGCCCGCCGTGTCACCACCCGTGGTCGCGACCGCGACGGCAATGACGAGTTCCAAACGCGCATCATGGGCTTTCTATTCGGGCTGGTCAACGGCTACCTGATTTGGGGGTCGCTGTGGTATTTCATGGACCGGGCGGGCTATCCGCTTGCGCCATATGTCAGCGCCCCGCCGCCGGGCAGTGACAGCTTCGCGCTGGTCGAGCTGCTGCCGCTGAACATCCTCGCGCCCGGTGGCATCGACACACTGCTGACGGTGATGGTGATTGTCGCCTTCCTCATCGTCCTGATTCTCATTTAGCGGGGCGCAGACGGATGATTGAACTGTCGTCGGTGCTGTGGTTGGCGGTGATTCTGAGCGGGCTGCTGGGGTTTTTGCGCGGCTGGCGCTCTGAAGTGCCGGTGATGGTCATCCCCATCGCCTATATTTATGTCCTGCTCCAGTTCGACTCACTGATTCGGGCAATCGGCTTCTTCGCGTCGATTGCGCCTTACGTCTGGTTCGTGCTGCATGTTATCGGTTTCTTCTCGACCGTGTGGTATTTCGGCTATCGGGGCCGCCGCCTCATCGACGACGATGGGCGCGTCAAACTCAGCTCATCGGCCAGCTTTCTGGGGGCGCTGTTCGGCGCGGTCAACGGCTGGCTATTGATGGGGACGTTCTGGTATCTGATGGACATCCACGAGTACCCGCTTGCGCCGTATATCACCGCGCCGACGCTCAACTCGCCCAGCGCCGAGGCCATCTGGATGCTGCCGCCGGTGCTGTTCACCGGGGGCATCGGGTCTGGCAACCCGGACTTTTTGCTGGTGGTCGGGCTGTTCGTGCTGCTGCTGCGCGTGCGCTCGGATTAAACACGCCCCAGCAACAGGGGGTTTGTCGCCGGTCGGCGGGCGGACACCTGCCAATGCACTCTATACTGGCGTTGACGGTACGATACCGCCCATCCAGTTAAAAGGGAAACCCACCCATGTCCACCTTTTACAACACACTGGCCGCGTGGTGGCCGCTGATTTCGCCGGTCGAGGATTACGCAGAGGAAGTGGAATTCTTCCTCCCGCTGCTGGCCGAGGCGACCGCCCGTCCAGCGCCCACCCTGCTTGAGCTGGGCAGCGGTGGCGGCAATAACGCCTTCCACCTCAAACGCGCCTTCCACCACGTCACGCTGACCGACCTTTCGGACGCGATGTTGGAGGTCAGCCGCCAGCTCAACCCCGACTGTGACCACCACGCCGGCGACATGCGTTCGCTGCGCCTCGGCCAGACCTTCGATGTAGTATTCATCCATGACGCCATCGACTATATGACCACGCTGGACGACCTGCGCGCTGCCCTAACCACCGCCGCCGTCCACTGCAGACCGGGCGGGCTGCTGCTGATTGTCCCCGACCATGTGCGCGACAATTTCGACCCCGATACCGAACACGGCGGCGTCGATGTCGAGGGACGCAGCATCCGCTACCTCGAATGGACGTATGACCCCGACTCCAGTGACTCGACCTGCGTGACCGATTACGTGTTCATCGTGCGTGAGGGTGATGCGCCGCCGGCGGTCTACCATGAACAGCATGTTTTCGGCCTGTTCACGGTTGATGAATGGCTGGCGGCGCTGACCGAGGCCGGTTTCCAGCCCGAATCCATCCTCGACCCGTATGACCGTTACGTGTTCATCGGTCGCAAGCCGGGCTAAAAAATCCCCGCGCTGTTTTCACAGCCGCTATATACTGGTCTTAGAGGTTTAGCATAATCAGACCATGAGGCAGCCATGATGAACAACATGCCGGGGGGTGTCCCCGATTACGACCAGTTTATGCGGATGAACCCCGGCCAGCGTAAAAACCTGCTGCGCGTGTTGGGCTGGATGAGCGGCAAGCAGATTCAGCCGCTGTTGATGGTGGTATTTGAGCAGGACCCCGACCCCGACATCCGCCAGATGGCGCGGGAGATGTTGGAAAAACAGGGCGTCCATGTGCGCGTCGAAGGTGGCGAAGGGCTGGATGATGTGCGCCGCGAAGAACGCCCCTCGCCGCTGGACGAAGCGCAGGCACGCCCCAGCATCGGCCTGCCGGTGACAGACGACCTCAGCCGCCGCGCCGCCGAAGCGCTCCGGCGCGGGCAGGGAACACCCAAGCCCGACCCTCGCCCCGCCAGCGACCAATCTGTCGCTGGGTCGGGCGCGACCGTGTACTACACCAACGCCGCTGGGACGTTCGAGTCGCCGTTTTCTGGCCCCGACAGCGTTGAAGGTGGGACGGGCAGGCCGGTACAGCGCAACCAGACGTTCCCAGCGGTCTTTACCCTCATCAAAGGCAACGAAAAATATCTGCGTGGCGAGTCCGAGCGCCCATCAAGCACCTCGCTGGTCTCGCTGGCCATCACGATAGGGTTTATGCTCGTGATTATTGGCGTCATGGCCACCACGACCTTCAGCGTCGCCGGCATTGAGGCGGACAGCCCGTTTCTGTTGTTCATCGGTATTTTTGTGCTGGTGATGGGCATCATGGTCGTCGCAACCGTCCGAGAAATCCAACGCATGAACCGCCTCGCCGCTAACGGGGTGGTGCTGGTCGGGCAGATTGTGCAAATCTATGGGCGCTGGGTGAGCAGCGGCAGCGGCAAGAGCCGGTCGCGCTCCTACAAAGTGACAGCGCAGTGCCGCGTCAAACTGCCCGATGGTCGCATCTTCAGCGCGCAGGGGACGGCCACCCGTGGCGACCTGCGAAACGCGGTGCTGCCCAACCCCGGCTCGCCCATCGCTATTTTGTACGTCAGCGATCAGGACTATATGGTGCTGTAGCTCTACAGCACCGTCAGCAGGTCGCGCAGGTCATCCACGAGGTAATCGGGCTGGGCGGCCTGTAGGTTCTCGCGGCTGTCAAAGCCGGTGGTCACGACCGCCACGCGCAGCCCCGACGCCCGCGCACACTCAATGTCCGAAACGGTATCACCGATGACCCACACCTCACTCGGCGCGAACGTCCGCCCGGTCAGCGCGGCGGCGCGCTGCAACGCCAGCGGGGGTAGGTCGTTGCGACTGACCGACTCGTGTCCGTAGGCTGCGATGGGGAACCAATCGGGGTCGTAGCCCGCCGCCCGCAGCTTGACCGGGACAGTCGCCTGTACGTTGCCGGTAACGATGCCGTGCGCGACGTTGGGGCGCTGTCGCATGGCGGTCAGCGCTTCCATCGCGCCGGGCAGCGGGCGAACGTTGTACTGGTCGATGACCTCCGTCATGTGGCGGGCTTTCGCCACCATATAAATACCCAAGCTCTCAGCGACGCGCTCCGGCTCGACGCCCAGCGGCACGAGAATTTCCAACAGGCTACCCCAATCGGTCTTGCCGCCAAAATAGTGGTGGGTCAGGTCGGCTTGCACGCCGAAAATTTCTGCAATGGCGCGCTCGGTGACGACCTTGCCCAAGCCTTTGCCGCGCAGCAGCGTCCCATCGATGTCCCAGAGGATGAGCATAAGGGGGTGTATTCCTGTATTGAGGGGATGACGCGCCCAAGCATACCCGCGCTGGCTGGGGGATGCAACGGCGGGCGCGCCGCTGCACACCCGCCGGGTCAAATAAGGTTGTAGGGTTGTCTGCTGCCTAACCGTTCTGGGCGTACTCGTCCAAGAACGCCCGCAGCGCCGGGTAAATCTCATTGGGGTGGGTCATATTAACTGCGTGCGCCGCCCCTTTGATGCGCACTGTCCCCTTGCCGTTGGGGAACAGCGCATATAATTGGTCGGCCAGCGCCACCGGCGTCCCACGGTCGTCCATGCCATGGATGGACAGCACCGGTACCTTGATGCTGGCAATCTGTTCATCGGTCAAAATTTCTTTCGCCAGCAGCGCGTTGATGGTGTGGAACATGTGATTGTGGTCGAACGCCTCCCAGCGGGCGTGCCACTGCTCCCAGACCGTGCTGAAACGGTCTTTCGGCCCGATGAGCATACTCATCAGCGACTCGATGAAGAAACTGTTGTCGTCGCCCTGTCCCCAGTAGTCACGCAGGCTGGCGTAGTTGGCTTGGAACTCATCCGAGAGGATGTCCTTGCGCGTACTCATCAGCACCAGCGCCCGCACGCGCTCTGGGTGCTTAATGGCAAGCCGCACAGTGGCGTATGCCCCCTGCGACATGCCAATGATGGTGACTTTTTCCAGCTTGAGCGCATCCAGCAGGCCAATCACGTCCGAGACGACATCGTAGAGCGTAAATTCTTTACCGTCCCAAACCGTCTGGCCGAAGCCGCGTGTATCGACGCTGATGCATCGGTAATCTGCTGACAGCGCCTCGACCTGCGCGGCAAACATGGTGTGGTCGAACAGAAAACCATGCAGGAAGACCAGCACGGGACCGCTGCCGCCGGTGTCTTGGTAGTGGAGCGTCTGGCCGTTGATGTCGAGCGTAGGCATGGTGAATTTACCTCCTCTATGGGTATTAACCGAAAAAAAGCGCCATTTATCTGATTGTTTCCGTAATTTGCGGTAACAATTTGAGTCGTAATTTAACACGCGGTCGGCAGGGATGCAACCAAAAGCCCGCAACAATCCCGTAACGTCGGAATCGCCCCTCCCGCCGCGTCTGATGGGACATACACAAAGCTATGTATAATGGACTCCGTACCGCCGTCTCCCCAGATGGTGTTAGACGAGGGAACCCTGCCGATGACTGCCCCCCTGCTCGACACGTTCAACCGACCGCTGCGCGACCTGCGGATTTCCGTCACCGACCGCTGTAACTTCCGCTGCGGCTACTGTATGCCGGAGGAGGTGTTCGGTGAGCGCTACCAGTTCCTCAAGCGCGAGAAACTGCTGACCTTCGAGGAGATTGAGCGGGTGGTGCGCCTGATTGTGGCGCAGGGCGCGGTCAAACTGCGCCTAACCGGGGGTGAGCCGCTGATGCGCCAAGACTTCGACCGCTTGGTCGGGATGCTGGCGCGCATCGACGGCGTGGAAGACCTCGCCATGACCACCAACGCCTATTTCCTGCCGGATAAAGCCCACGCGCTCAAGGCCGCTGGGTTGCAGCGCATCACGGTCAGCCTCGACAGCCTCGACAATGAGACGTTTCGCGCTATGAACGGCGGGCGCGCTGATGTCGGGCAGGTCTTGGCCGGAATCGACGCAGCGGTCGAGGCCGGTTTTGCGCCGATTAAGATTAACGCCGTTGTTAAGCGCGGCGTAAACGACCATACGCTGGTCGAGATGGCGCGCTACGCCCGCGAACGCGGCCATATCCTGCGCTTCATCGAATATATGGACGTGGGGACGCTCAACGGCTGGCGGATGGAAAATGTCGTCACCGCCAAGGAGATTATCGAGCGCGTCCACGCTGCCTTCCCCCTCGACGCGACCAGCCGCGCCTATGACAGTGAGACCGCTCTGCGCTTCAAGTATCAAGACGGCGCGGGCGAAATCGGCGTGATTGCCTCGGTGACGCGCCCGTTCTGCGGCGACTGCTCACGGCTGCGCCTATCGCCAGAAGGCCAAATTTATACCTGTCTCTTCGCCGTTGAGGGGACGGATTTGCGCGCCCCGCTGCGGGACGGTGCAACCGACGCCGAACTGAGCGCCATCATCGCCCAAACGTGGCAGGCGCGCACCGACCGCTATTCCGAAATCCGCGGCGAGGGCGGGGCGGTCATCAGCCCGGACAAAATCCAGATGTACTACATCGGGGGATAAAACCGTCTGCGCCTGTCAGGAGGTGGGCGG